>DAOWIJ010000241.1 GCA_030640955.1 Fidelibacterota bacterium | reverse complement strand
TTTGTCCCATCCCATTTAGCCTACGGACCGCGAGGATCCGGTGGTAAAATACCCCCTAACGCCACTCTAATCTTTGAAGTCGAGCTGCTGGGCATGGATTGACCCCGCCAGAACGGGAATTCTACCGGCGTTCTCTTTCACCCTCCAGGCCGGCCCCGACCGCATTACGCATGAAACGAGTGACTGCGGCCAGCTTTGATATAATATAAGGCGAGGCAACGCAATGGGCAGTTTCGCTGTCTAAGGGTAAATACGACGTGAAAACTGCCGATAAGGTACAGGGAGCAGTCAGGGAAGAATCTAATCTCGCGGGGAATAACGCTATTGCTTAATTCCAGGTACGTCCGTGCATCCATAATTTTAGTGATTCTGCCACTTGCAGTGTTGGGATCCGATGGAGCGGAAACATCCATTCAAGACACCAGTCTTTCCATGCGTGAAGCTATCGATCTAGCTTTACATAACAGTCCCCGGCTGCAGGATGCCCAGCTAGGCCTGAAAATAGCGAAAGGTCAGGTCTGGGAGGCGTGGAGTAATGTACTCCCCTCCGTACAGACCAACGCGTCCTATTCACACAGCCTGATCAAGCAGGAAATGTTCCTGCCAGGATTCCTCATTCCGGGCGCCGATCCGGATGAACTGGTTACCGTTCAAATAGGCGCTGACAACGTCTGGGGCGCCGGTGTTTCGGTGAGTCAGCCCCTGTTTGATGCCCGGGCCTTTATTGGGGTGGGCACCTCGGGAAGAGTCAAACAGCTGCGGGAGGAGATGGTCCGCGGCACGACCCAGGCGGTGGTTACCGGTGTGAGGCAGGGCTTTTTAACTGCCCTACTGGCGGTTGAGCGAGTCAATCTCACCGAGGGCAGCCTGGCGCGGGTGCGTCAATCCCTGGAAGAAGCGGAAGCTTTGCACCGCTCCGGTCTGGCCAGCAATTACGATGTCCTTCGGCTGGACGTGCAACTGGCCAACCTGGATGCCGAGTTACACCGCGCCAAGGTGCTGGAAGAGGCCGCCGGCCGAAATTTACTGGTGGAGTTGGCCTTGCCGGTGGATACGAAAATAGTCCTGGAAGGCAATCTGCATCTGATGGAGATTGAATCGACTGACAGCAATACAACGGAAAATCTGGACTTGCTGGAAATGATCGGACAAGAGTTTACGGCAGACAACCTGGATGAATTACTCATCTCCGGGCGGGAAAACCGCAGCGACCTGCGACAGCTGAATATTACCACCTCCCTGGAGCGGGCCCGGATGTATGCCCAGTTTTCCGAGTATTTCCCCACTCTGGCGCTGTTTTACAACCATAACCTGAATGCCCAGGCCGGCGGCGAGCCGGACCCGCTCGCTTACAGGGATGCGCAGGAGACAGAATTCGCAGTGGCCGGCGTTAATCTGCAATTCCCCTTGTTCAGCGGATTCGCCCGTACCGCCCGCATGCAACAGCGGCGGGCCGCGGTTAGGCAGAGCCAGGTACGCCACCGCTTCCAGGAACAGTTGGCCGCCAGCCAGCTGCGTAACCTGTTGGCTGATCTGGAAGATTCGGGCTACCGGGCAAAATCGAGTAAACGCGCCCTGGAGCAAGCCCGCCGAGGTTATGAGATCGCGGCGGCGGAGTATCGCACCGGTGTCGGTTCACAGTTGCAGGTCACCGACGCCGAAGTAGCGCTCCGTCAATCGGAGTTCAACTATTCCAGCGCCATTTTCGAATATCTCATGGTTCGCACCCAGCTGGATGCCGCCACTGGCCTGGTCCCGGCCCATTTTTCCGAACTGGTGGCGAATTAGACAATTGATGAATCGACGTGGATTTTTACAGCAATGGAACAAGCCAATGAAGAAGTCTAAGGAAAATATACGAGCGAATACCTGGGTCGGCCTTAAGATAAGCTCGATCCTGGTTGGAGGGATTATCGCCTTCACAATCGGCTGCCAACCAGCCGAAAGCAATGTGGATGATACAGCGGCTGAAGACAGTAAGCAAGCGCCTGCCGCGAGAGTCGTTAATGTAGAGGCGCTCAAGGTCCAATTGTCCGACTTTGTGGACTATATTCGCATCACGGGCGAGGTGCTGGCGAAACATGACATAACCGTCTCTTCCGAAGAAAGCGGCGTAATAATCCAATATTATGCTGAAAAGGGGTCCAGCCTTAAGAAAGGTGACAGGATTGCCAAGCTCAAGGATAATGTTCTGATAACCCAGGTGGCCGAGGCCCAGGCGACGGCTACTCTGGCCAGGGAGCAGTTCAAACGGCAGAAGACCCTATGGAAGAAAGACAAGATCGGCAGCGAGCTGGCCTACCTGCAGGCCAAGTCACAGTCGGATGCAGCTACGGCGCGTCTGAATATGCTTAAGGCCAGACTGGCGAACACGGTGGTGCGGGCGCCCATCAGCGGGACCTTCGAGGGCAAGTACCTGGAGACCGGTGAGATGGCCTCACCGGGCACGCCCCTCATACGCATCATCAATACCGACAAAGTGAAGATTTCCGGCGGTGTTCCCGAGCGTTATGCCATGTTTATTGCCGTTGGAGACAGCGCTATCATCACCTTCGATATTCTTCCTGACAAGGAATTCGAGGGCACTATCAGCTTTGTTGGTGGCGCCGTAGATTCTGATAACCGGACCTTCCCCATTGAGATTATGCTTGCCAACCGGGAACGTAATGTCAAGCCTAATATGGTGGCCAACATTCAGCTGGTGCGTGAACGGCGCACCGGCGTCGTGACTGTCCCGCGTGAGGTTATTGTGCGTACTGAGTACGGCTATCAGCTATATGTAGCGCAGGAATTTCAGGGCAGCCTGATAGCATCAGCCCGCTGGGTCGAGATGGGTCCTGCCCACAAGAACAATGTGATCATCGAAGCGGGTCTTGATCCGGGCGAGCTGCTGATCACCCTGGGCTACCAGCAAGTCGACCATGGCACACCTATCAGGCTGGTCAACACAGGCGAAATTGTGTTGGCGGGCGAGGATAATCAATGAACCGGGCGGAAAGCAAGCGGGGCTTCCGCGAGTTCGCCCTTACTTCCTTCGCTATTGACCATGTTACCAGTGTGCTGGTCCTCACCGTCATAATTATTATCATGGGCCTGGTCTCGTATGTCACTGTGCCCAAAGAAGCGACTCCCGAGGTTGTCATACCCATCCTATTCGTCAGCACCACCTATCCCGGTGTGGCCTCCAACGATATGGAAAGCCTGGTGACCCGTCCGTTGGAAGAGGAACTGAACACAATTTCCGATATTAAAGCGATCACCTCGGTGTCCGGTGAGGGTTTTTCCAGTATAAACGTGGAGTTCAGGGCCGGCCTGGACATGAATGCGGCCCTGCAAAAGGTCCGAGAGCGGGTCGATCTGGCCAAGCCGAAATTGCCGCCCGACGCAAATGATCCCCGGATAATTGAAATCAACACATCCGAGTTCCCCATCATGCAAGTGAACATCTCCGGGGACTATGACCTGGTCCGTCTGCGGGAAGTGGCTGAAGACCTGCAGGATGAGTTGGAGCAGATTCCCAGTATCCTGGAAGTTACTCTGGCCGGTGGTCTGGAGCGGGAGGTTCAAGTCGATGTGGACCTGGCCAAGCTGAAGTTTTACGGCGTGGCCTTCAAGGATGTCTCGGAGGCCATCAGTAATGAGAATGTAACTATCCCGGGCGGCTCTATCGATGTCGGGTCCATGAAGTACCTGGTACGTGTGCCGGGTGAATTCACGGCCACCGAACCCATCGCCGACCTGGTGATCGAGACCAGACAGGGCAGGGCGATCTATGTGCGTGACGTGGCCACCGTTGATTTTGGCTTCAAGGAGCGGGAAACCCATGCCCGGCTGGATGGCAGCCCGGTCGTATCGCTGGGGATCAAGAAACGCAGCGGTGAAAATATTATCGAAACCGCGGAGGCCGTCAACACGGTATTGGCCCGGAGCGAACCGGCCTGGCCTCCCGGGACCGCGGTAAAGATTACCTCTGACCAGGCAGAATTTATCAAGATGATGGTGAGTAATCTTGAAAACAGCATTCTGTCAGGTCTTATACTCGTGGTCACTGTCTTGCTGTTCTTCATGGGTGTCAGGAACGCATCGTTTGTAGGCCTGGCCATCCCCCTGTCGATGCTACTCTCCTTCACGGTAATGCAACTGGCAGGCATCACCATGAATATGGTAGTGCTGTTCAGCCTGATCCTGGCTTTGGGGATGCTGGTTGATAACGCGATTGTGGTAGTTGAAAATATCTATCGCTTCCGGGAGATGGGCTATGAAAAAATCGAAGCCGCCAAGCTGGGCACAGGTGAAGTGGCTATGCCTGTCATCGCGTCCACCGCCACTACTCTGGCCGTCTTCCTGCCCATATCTTTATGGCCCGGGATTGTGGGCGAATTCATGAAATTCCTGCCCTATACCCTGATCATTACCCTCAGTTCTTCGCTGTTTGTAGGATTGGTGATAATGCCCGCCATCTGCTCCGTCTGGCTGGAACCGGAGGGTGCCCTCCGGCCGCCCCTGACCAAGGCCATGCGCGGCGTTATGATCCTGACGGCCATGGCTGTGTTCCTGTGGGGCCTGTCAATAAACCTTCTGACTACGGCGTTGCTCACCGGTACTTTTGGCTTCCTGTACCTGGCAAACCACTATTTCTTTCAACCTGTAGGCCGCTGGTTCATGCATAGCGGCCTGGACTGGATACTGCGCATTTATGAGCGGCAGTTGCGGTTTGCCCTGCGGCACAGGCTGGGAATGATGAATATGGCCGTGCTGACCCTGGTTGGAGCCGTCATTGCATTCGAGCAGCTTAATGTGGGTGTGGAGTTTTTCCCGGAAGACATTCCACCCGGTGACGCCTACGTGCAGGTTGAAGCGCCGCTGGGCACTAACGAGGCCCAAACCAATGATATTGTGCACCGGATCGAAAAGGAGTTGGGTTATCTGGCCGGCAAGCCGGACTACGAGTCGGTACTATCGACCGTGGGTTCCAGTTCCTCCGGCGGTTTTGGTGGCGGCCAGGGCACCAATCTGGCGTCGGTAATTGTCCACTTTCAGGACTTCCAGTATCGCCGGCAGAGCTCGGTTGCCAGCGTGGACCAGATCAAAGCGATGTTGACTACCCATATTGCCGGAGGCGAGTTTGCTGTAGAAACCCCTGAGATGGGACCCCCTACCGGTAACGATCTCAACCTGGAAATTTCAGGTGAGGACCCGGATGTATTAAAGAGCATGGGCGACGATGTAGTCGATATTCTGGAGAAATCTCCGATCTACAATATGTTGGATGGACTGGAAAGCGATATGTCCGACGCCCGCCCGGAGCTGAAGATAACCGTGGACCGTGAAAAAGCCGCGCTGTGGGGCCTTAACACCGGTGATGTGGGCAACACGGTCCGCAGCGCCATCAACGGCAGCGAGGCCTCCAAATACCGCGATGGCAAGGAAGAGTATGATATTATCGTAAGGCTGGCGAAACAGTACCGGGAAGACTTGAGTACCATCGGTGACCTCACAGTGGTTAATGAGCAGGGTGTCCAGATACCAATATCATCGATTGCCAGCTGGGAGGTGGGACAAGGCTCCGGTGATGTTAACCGGAAGGACCTGGAGCGGGTGGTTACGGTCTCGTCAGCAGTGCGGCCGGGCCATAATGTAAACGCCGTCCTGGCTGAAGTCCGCCGGGTACTATCCGGCTTTGCAAAGGCATTACCCAGCGGTTATGATCTCAGCTACACCGGGCAGCAGGAAGAGCAGCGGGAATCGGAGACCTTTCTGGGCAGATCATTTCTGTTTGCCCTGCTGCTCATCGGATTGATACTCATATCGCAGTTCGATTCCGTGTTCATACCGCTTATTATCCTGAGCTCCGTCATCCTGGCCACCGTTGGTGTACTGGTGGAGCTGATTGTCTTCCAGAAACCGTTCGTAATTGTGATGACCGGCGTAGGCGTCATCAGCCTGGCAGGTGTAGTAGTGAACAATGCCATCGTGTTGATCGATTATGTAAATACACTGCGCGAACGCGATGGGTTGGACCAGCTGGAATCGCTGGTAAAGGGCGGCATGACCCGCTTCCGGCCGGTGATCCTGACAGCCATTACCACCGTCCTGGGATTGCTGCCGTTAGCCGTTGGCCTCAACCTGGACTTTTTCAAACTGTACACGGACCTGGCGCCTGAGATCTACTGGGGCGGCGAGCAGGCCTCCATGTGGGGCCCCATGGCCTGGGCCGTCATCTTTGGTCTCAGTTTCGCCACTTTCCTGACCCTCACGCTGGTACCGGTGATGATCTCCATTCTGGATGACTTTGCGGCCTTTTTCCGCCGGACTTTTCTGGCAGCCGCTGACTAGCAGCGATCATGCTTCACCTTCTGGTGCGTACGGAGCCACAACACAGCCTGATTTTAGGTCACTCCTCCCATACAGGCTGCATGACCTTGCCCATAAAGAGCATGGCCCCTGACGTATGCTCCCTGATGACGAAGATGAAGGGCCGGTCCACACGAAAACTCTGGTAACTCGGCACTGATGTCCACATCATCTCCACGATGGTGGCAGCCGCCGCTTCCGTACCTTCCTCGTCAACTTGGACGAAGCTCTGATGCAGTACCCGGCTGATGAATAATCCTCCTTCAGTCCTCATCCTGGTGAAATCGGCATTGCTTCCATCAAACGCGACAGACATACCCAGGGACTTCAGAACATCGTTCATCTTTAGCTTGTACTGGAACTTGAACCGGGGCAGTTCCAGGGCAATGCCGGCGGTGTCCAGATGGCCGATCCAGCCGGCCCAGGAATCCGTTGTCAGCATGGCCGCCACACTGTCCACATGGACATCTGTCTTTGGTAGCAGCACCGTCATACGGAACAGGCCGTCGCCGTAGGGCAGGTCTACCATCTGAATATGCTCATCGCTATGGTAAAGCAGGTCCGCCTCCTGGTTCATCATCCGGATGGGGGCGGGGGATCCATCCACAAGGGTAAATTCATCATCCACGGTCTTGGCGGCATCGAACTCGTACATCCAGGTGCCCTTGAAGTAAATGGCGTTGATGAGGTACATCACCGCATCGGTCGGGATGACGTCCAGCATGTCCTTGATCTTGCCGTTGGTCTGCTCCTCGATCCAACTGTTGATCAGCTCCACGGTTGCCGGGTCAGCAAAATCCTCGCTCCGCACTTCGGCATCGAAATAGTCCTGGCAGCGCTGGAGAAAATCGGCCAGGAACGTCCACCCCTCCCGGGTCCAGATGGAGTTGGCCAGATCGAACCGGACTTCGGGGTCGGCAGCCAGAAGCAACTCGATGAGGCCCTGGTAGGCTTGGTTGCTCTCCTCCTCGGTCAGGGCATCCAGTTCCAGGGTAGCCCGCATGGCGTTAAGGGTCGAATCGGCGGCGCCGTTGGCCGTCATCCCCAGGGCCATGGAGACCGACAGCGGTGAGATGAAGATATTCCCTCCGTCAACGTCCTGAGCCACCACCTCTTTGAACAGCTTCAGGCCGAACCGGTCAGTAGACTGGACCAACTGCAGCTGCTGGGCGGTGAGTTCCAGGCGCGGTAATACATCTTTGGGCGCCGTGGTTTTCTCGCAGCCGATTAGGGTGAGGCAAATCGCAAAAAGAGCTG
>DAOWIJ010000035.1 GCA_030640955.1 Fidelibacterota bacterium | reverse complement strand
TACTCCGATGCTTAGTAGGCAATTCCCTGAGTTTGAACAGGGCCTCGGCCAAGGTCCAAGTGTTACTCCGGCGATAGCGGACCAGGACCCGGTCCCCCCCTTTCAAGGCAAATTCCTCACCGGCCTCAAGTCGATAGAAATCAGGATCGGCTGGCAGGTCTGCCAGGATAGCGTCATTAAAACGGATATTCAATTCAGCAATCAGGTCATCTGTGTAAGCCTTTACCGCAGGACGTTTTTTAAATGTCCAGGCCAGGCGCTCCAGTTTAGTCCGGTCCTTCTGGAACTCATCCTCTACCGAGAAGGAGTCCGTTTCACGCTCGACAACCTGGATAATGCTGTAGCCATATTCTGTCTGCACCGGTTCGGATATTTCCCCGTCCGCCAGGCTGTAAGCTACGATCTCGTAGGATGGATCAAGATCGCCTATACTCGTAAAGCCCAGGTCACCGCCCGCGCCGGCCAGTTCCGGGTCCTGGAAATACAATGATGCCAGAGAGTCCCAGTCAGCCCCCCTCTGGACTGCATCGTACATAATTGTGGCTGTCGCATAATCGCGGCTGAACAAGTGCCGGGTATGCAGCCTGACTTTCGACCAGGCAAACAACTGCCTTAGATAAGCATCTGAGACAGGACTGGCACTTTTAATTTCCAATCGGTAAAGCAAATCAAGGAGTTCCTGCTCTGCCAGTGCGGCCAGCTTGCTTTGATGCTCCTGATCCCGGAAAAATCCAGTTTCTTCAGCCCAACGCAGCAGTAATAACTCATCCGCCAAAGTATTTGTGAAACCATAGCGCGTCATATTGTTATCCGGCAGTGCTGTTGAAATCAAGAAATCTCGATATCTGGCGGCCACTTGCGCGGCAGTGAGCGATTCGCCGTTCACGGTTAAAACAATATGGCTGGTACCTTCAGAATTTTGATCTTTATCACCGCAAGCCGTCGATAAAACAGTTATGAAGACAAACGGCAGTGTGAAAAAAACGCACCTTAAGGTGTTTGGGATGCTTATATTCGCGCCATCAAACAATTAGTAACTCAATTTAGAGTGACGTTTTAAGGTAACAATTTCTCAAGCCTGTGGCAAGCAGTCTAGGTAAAATTTAGAGACAGTTCCAACCGGTTGTAGAACAATTCTGCCAAGTTGTTATTATTATAAAAGAATAGATCGATGAAAGGAAGCCAATAATGGTCACGAAAGCTGGATTGCCGGCTGTTTTCATGCTGCTCTGCATCAGCTGTGCAGGATCGGGGATCAAATCCACCGCACCCGACTGGGCAACCGACGCGGTCTGGTACCAGATCTTCCCGGAACGGTTTCGCAACGGTGATCCCGATAACGATCCCACCGGTGCACTGGACAGTCCCCAACCGATACCAGGCTGGCAGGTCCATCCCTGGGGCTCTGATTTCTATAAGCGTCAGCCCTGGGAAATCAACGTCCGACCCGATAATTTTTATTGGATGCACACATACCGCCGTTATGGAGGTGACTTTCAGGGTATTATCGACAAACTCGATTACCTGGCCGATCTGGGTGTCAACGCCATCTATATCAATCCCATCTTTAACGCAGATTCCCATCACAAGTATGACGGCAGCACTTACCATCACATGGATTATTATTTTGGCCCCGATCCCCAGGGAGATTCGCTGCGGGTGGCGCAGGCCAATGAGACCGATGATCCGGCTACCTGGATCTGGACATCTGCCGATAAGCTGTTTCTTACGTTGTTGCAGGAAGCGCACGACCGGGGCATTAAAATCGTCACCGATGGTGTGTTCAACCACATCGGCCGGAGTCATTTCGCATTCCAGGATGTCATGGCGAATCAGCAGGAATCCCCGTACGCCAATTGGTTTGAGATAGAAGCATGGGATGATCCGGGAACACCAGAGAACGAATTTGCCTACGGCGGCTGGTGGGGCGTAATGACGCTGCCGGAGATCAATGAAGAAAACGGTACTGTTGTTGATGGACCCAAGCAATACATTTATAACTCGGTGGCGCGCTGGATGGACCCCAACGGCGACGGCGATCCAGCCGATGGCATTGACGGCTGGCGCCTGGATGTGGTCACCGATATGGGTATCCGGTGGTGGCGCGAATGGCACGCCTATATTCGAACTGTCAACCCGAATATATTTACTACCGCGGAGATATGGGACATTAATCCCGAACTGCTGGAGCCGGATTTATTTACATCCAGCATGAACTATCCCTTCGCCATGGCAGTGTTGGACTTTGTTGGCGATGTGAAAACCAAGATCACCCCCTCGCAGTTTACCGACCAGCTGGGCGCAGTGATTGACTCGTACGGTCTTACCACGGTAGCCCGCCTGCAGGACTTAATAGACAGCCACGATACCGACCGCCTGCCTTCCATCCTGATGAACCCGGACCGTAACTACGACCGCGAGGCGCGCCCCGACCAACATCACGGAAAATATGACATCAGTAAACCGGGCCGGAAGATCAAGCGGCTGCAGAAACTGATTGTAGCGTTGCAGGCTACCTGGGTAGGCGCACCAATGATTTATTATGGTGACGAGGTTGGTATGTGGGGTGAGGATGATCCCGGCGCCCGCAAGCCCATGCTCTGGGATGATATATCCTATGAGGCCGAAAACCACCATCCGCTGGGCCACGCCAGAAAGGAAGATTCAGTTGAACTTGACTTGGATTTGCGCGATTACTACCGCCGGGCATTTAGGATCAGGCACGAGCACAGTGCCCTGCGAGGCGGCGATTACGACGTGTTTCTCATCGATGACGATAAAGAAGTCTTTGGATTTAAAAGATGGAATGATGAAGAGACGTTGCTTGTGATAACGAATAATAGCGATCAGCCGCAAAAGGTAAATCTAGAATCGTATAGCCCTTTCAGTGTAGTTTTCAGCCTAGGTGAGTGCCAGGTTTCCACGCCGAACGCGATCGAGATGGAAGGAAGATCGTTTCTTCTGTTGGCGAGTAACGCGGAGTGATCAGGGTAGCCTGTCCCTATTAACCAGTCTTGAGGAGCCACTATGCAACCGATTGATTATACCATAATTACAGTCTACCTGACCGCCATTGTTGCAATTGGCCTGTGGCTGCGCAAGAGTGCCGCCGGCGGGATTGACGCCTACTTCCTTGGCAACCGCCGCTTGCCGTGGTGGGTGCTGGGCTCGTCAGGGATGGCCTCCAACCTGGATATCAGCGGTACCATGATCATAGTGGCCCTTGTTTATGCCCTGGGGACCAAAGGATTCTATATCGAGATCAGGGGCGGCGTAACCCTGATTATGGCTTTTCTCATGGTGTATATGGGCAAATGGAACCGCAGATCAGCGGTGATGACGCAGGCCGAATGGATGAAGCTGCGGTTCGGTGGCGGACACCAGGGCCAGACAGCCCGGCTCATCTCGGCTATCGGCCAGATCATCATGACCGTGGCTATGGTCACCTACTTCGCGCTTGGCGGAGGCAAATTTCTGGATACTTTCCTGGGAATCGAGAACTATCTCGGTCTGCCATCGGAATTCTGGGCGGCAACCCTGCTCATGGTTCTTGCCATGACCTATACGGTGACATCCGGTCTGTACGGCGTCGTGTGGACCGACGTATTCCAGGGTTTCTTTATCCTGGCCGCCATCGCCTACATGGCTGTCACGGCCCTGGCCATAACCCTGCCGGAGACCTTTGCCGTATCGCTGCCCATGTTCGACGGCACCTTCCAGCGCTTTCAGACTACCTTCGCGGAGTGGACCAGCATCGCGCCCCGGTTAAGCCTGGATATAGACGCGGGATCGCAGTACTCGATCTATAACCTGTTCGGGGTGGCCATCTTCTTCTACATGTTCAAGGTGGTGGTGGAAGGAGCGGGCGGTACCGGCAACTACATGCTGCAACGCTATTTCGCCGCTAAAAATGACCGCGAGGCCGGCCTGCTCAGTGTATTCTGGGTATTCCTGCTGTCATTCCGGTGGATATTTATCGGCGCCATTGCGGTTATTGGTGTATCCCTGGGGACTGCCGTGAGCGATCCCGAACTGGTGCTTCCCATGGTGGTGGAATCACTGCCGGTGGGCATCAAGGGCTTTCTGATTGCCGGCCTGATGGCGGCGGCCATGTCCACCTTTGATTCCACGGTGAATGCCGGGGCTGCTTACTGGGTGAAGGACGTTTACCAGCTTTACATTAAAAAGGACGCCAGCGAACGTCAGCTCATGTGGCAGGGGTATGGCGCTTCCATTGTGATCGTACTGTTCGGGTTAGCCCTGACGCTGCTGTTCAAGAACATCAATTCCATCTGGGGCTGGATCACCATGAGTATCGGATCCGGCCTGATAGTGCCCCTGCTGCTCAGGTGGTACTGGTCCCGCATGAACGGCTATGGCTTCGGCATCGGGGTTGTGGCAGGGATGTCAACGGCCATCATATTCAAATTGCTGGCTCCAGCCGAAGCCACCGAATATTCCATGTTTATTGCCACCGTGGTAGTTTCCACTCTTGCCACGGTGATCGGCAGCTATATGACCAGGCCCACGGAGGAGGAAACACTGGCAGGATTTTACCGGGTGACCAGGCCCTTCGGCTCCTGGGGACGGTTTAAGGCCAGACTTACAGAGACCCAGCAGCACGCGATTGACAGCGAAAACAGACGCGATATCATTTCAATACTGATGGCGGTACCGTGGCAGATCGTGTTCTTCCTGTTCATGATGAACCTTGTATACAAAACGTGGGGCAATATTGCGCTGTTGGGCACCCTGTTCGCAGTTCTGTCGGTGGGGCTGTATTATACCTGGTACCGGCACCTGTCCAAAGAGGTCAAGATAGATTAGGCGCAAGCCGATAGAAATGCTAACTCCTTTATTTAAGGGCGAAATGCTTAAAAGGATAAATACGATTATGCACACACGAATACTTGTTGTGGTCCTGGTATTGATGCTGGCACCACTTGCCGGACAGAGCTACGTGGTGGAATGGGACCCACCTTTCCCAACTGAAACCGATAGTATTGTGGTTACCTTTTTCGCGGATCGCGGCACCGGAGGCCTGACCGGCTACACGGGTGATGTCTACGCCCATACGGGTGTTATCACCGACAAAAGCACCCACGAGACTGACTGGAAATACGTGGTGGCCGGCTGGTTCGAGAACATCCCCAAGGCGCTGATGACCTGGGTGGCAACTGACGTGTACGAGATTGTCATTGATAATCCACGGCTGTATTACGGTGTGGTGGCCGCCGACACGATAAAGTCACTGGCATTTGTTTTTCGTAGCTCAGATTCATCGCTGGAGGGCAAGGCAACCGGAGGAAGCGATATCTTTGTACCCCTAACCCGACGGGTGGTTAACGCGCGGTTTCTGGTTCCATCGGGCGACGGTTACTTCATGGAGTTGGGCGATAGTGTGGAAGTATTGGCCATCTCTCAGAGTACGCAGGCTTCCATTGACAGCATGACCCTGTTCGCCAATGGTCTGCCACTGGCGGGAGCAGCTGGCGATACCTTGCGGTTTACCTTTTTTCCGAACACACCCGGCCTTACCGAACTGAAGATCATAGCCAGTGACAGCCTGGGCAACGTGGATTCAGCCGCGGTAACGGTGATGGTAAATCCGGCCATCGAGCTGGCAACCAGGCCAGCGGGCACGGTTGACGGCATCAACTATAACAGCGTCACATCCGCGACCCTTTCGCTGTTCGCACCGGACAAGAAATTTGTTTATCTGATCGGTGATTTCAACAACTGGCAGCCGGAAATGGCTTACTTTATGAAAAAGGACGAAAGCGATCCCTACGGTGATCATTTCTGGCTGATCCTTGACAATCTGTCACCTGGCACGGAATACGCTTTCCAGTACCTGGTGGATGGTGAGATCCGGATTGCCGATCCCTACGCGGACAAGATCCTGGACCCCTGGAACGACGGTTACATCAGCAGTGATACCTATCCGAACCTGATCACCTATCCCGGCGGAAAGACCGAGTGGCCTGTCGCCGTGCTGCAGACGGCCCAGAGTGAATATGTCTGGCAGCATTCGGATACGTTCGTTAAACCGGAAAAATCAGGACTGGTGATCTATGAGATGCTGCTGCGGGATTTTCTGGCGGCCCACGATTTCGCCACCCTGCTTGATACGCTTGACTATTTCGAAAGGCTGGGTGTGAGCGCGATAGAGCTTATGCCCTTCAATGAATTTGAAGGCAATTCCAGCTGGGGCTACAATCCGTCCTTCTACTTCGCGCCGGATAAATACTACGGTCCCAAGCACCTGCTGAAAGAGTTTATCGATGCTGCCCACGAGCGGGGGATTGCGGTCATCATGGACATGGTGCTGAACCATTCCTATGGGCTGTCTCCCCTTGTCAGGCTCTACTGGGAGGGTGACGGTCCGGCGGCCAATAACCCCTGGTATAACCAGACCTCGCCCAACCCGGTGTATAGCTGGGGCTACGATTTCAATCACCTCTCGCCCCATACACAGGCCTTCGTGGACCGTGTAAATAAGTACTGGCTGACAGAATACAAGGTGGACGGCTTCCGGTTTGACTTCACCAAAGGCTTTACCCAAACCGCCGGCGATGGTGGCGCGTACGATGCGTCACGGATCAATATTCTAAAACGCATGGCTGACGAGATCTGGGAAACCAACAGCAGCGCCTACGTGATCCTTGAGCATTTCGCCGACAACTCGGAGGAAACAATCCTGGCCGATTACGGTATGCTGCTGTGGGGCAATACCAACCACAATTACAATGAAGCCACCATGGGCTACAACGCCAGCAGCAAGTCCGACTTTTCCTGGGGCTACTATGGGCGCCGAGGATGGTCCCAACCCCACCTGGTGACCTATATGGAGAGCCATGACGAAGAGCGCCTCATGTACAAGAACCTGCAATACGGCAATGTCTCAGGTGACTACAGCACCAAGGACCTGCCCACGGCCCTGAACCGCATGAAGCTGGCCGGGGCGTTCTTCTTCACGTTGCCGGGACCCAAGATGATATGGCAATTCCAGGAGCTGGGCTACGATTACTCCATAGACTATGGCGGCCGGTTAGGCGAAAAGCCCATCCGCTGGGATTACCTGGATGACCCCAATCGTCTCAATCTCTTCAAAACCTATGCGGCCCTTATGCACTTGCGAAACGCTAACGAGGTCTTTAGAAGTGGTGATACGGAGGCCACATATGATCTGAACGAAAGCACCGGTCTGAAGTGGATCTGGTTGAGCCACGTTTCCATGCGGAGCACCATTATCGGAAATTTCGGTGTTATCACCCGGTCGATAAATCCCCAGTTTCAAGCAACGGGCATATGGTACGATTATTTCACGGGCGATTCCATCATCGTGACTGATGTGAATGAGACCTTGCTCCTGGGTCCGGGACAGTTCCGCATCTTCACCGACGAGCGTATTGCGCCACCGGAGCCGGGCATACTGGCCGTGCCGGAAGGTGATCCGGTGACCATCCCCACCGAGCTGGCCCTGCACCAGAATTACCCCAACCCCTTCAACCCGGTGACGGCCATCAGCTACGCCCTGCCCACGGCGGGCCGGGTAACGCTGACCATCTACGACCTCACCGGCCGGGAAGTGGCGCGATTGTTGGATGGCTATCAGACAGCCGGCAGCTACCGCCTCAACTGGAACGGGCGTACCGGCGCGGGCCGGGATGCCGCTTCAGGCGTCTACATCTACCGCCTGACCACAAACGCGGGGCAGATCAGCCGGAAGATGGTGCTGTTGAAATGATACTCGATGTTGGATGTTAGATATTGGATGTTTGATGGGACCCCGCCATCGGCGGGGAAACATGAGATTGGAGCCTGTAGGGGCGTACTGCAGTACGCCCGTATAAGAAATCGTTTGCCTTGGTTTATCTTTGTTGGGGCGACTCAACGAGTCGCCCCCATAGCCTCGCCCCTGTCTAATGACCAACTCGCCTCAGCACCCAACCATTGGCAGGCGGCACAGCCACCGCTCCCGAAACAATGCGGTAACCGGCGTTATATATTCCCAGACCATCGGCCAACACCTCCCATTCGCCATCAGGCAATATTATCTGCAGCGGCTCGTCGGCCTGGCCGTTAAGCAGCACCGCAACCGAATCGGCCAGGGTATAGGCTATAGCGGCCTTGGCGCCCGTATCCATGAAGGTAAAATCGGTGGCCGGGCTGTGCCTCAGGGCCGGGATGGCCTGGCGCATGGCTACCAGCCCACGGTAGTAGTCCACCAGCTCGCTATTCAGTTCCTTGTGGTCCCAGTTGAGCCAGTTGGTGGCGTTGTCCTTCTCGTAGGAGTTGTGGTCGATGCGGCCAACGTGGGTATCGGGGGCCTCGGTGGGGGCGATCACCTTGCCCCGGGCCCAGCTCTGCCCGGCGTGGATCATCACCGGGCCCTGGCTGGTGAGCAGACTCATGGCGGCCAGCCTGTTCACGGCCAGCTGGCGGTCGCGGACAGCGGCGTACCCGTTCACATCAGCAATGATGGCGTCTTCCTTTACCAGCCCCAGGCCGATGCGCACGAAATCGCCCAGGGTATGGTCGTCGTGTGCGGCCAGGTAGTTGACGCTATGGGCCGCGTCCAGGTACTGGCCGCCGTCCTGGCGCAACGATCCCATCACGTAGCGCCGCAGTGAAGCAGCATCGTTATCGCCCTGCCACTGGCCGAAAATAAAGCCCTGGCCGTCCACCGGGTTCTGACCCTTGATGCCGTTGCGGAACTGATCGTTCCAGGCGGCCCACCCAATATCGGAGAACCCGTTGGGATCGTAGCCGCCGCCCCACGGTTCGGCAATGATGATGGCATGGGGATTAACCGCCCGGGCCTGGGCGATGATCTGCCGGTTGGTCTGTTTGTCGATAAGGTAAGCCAGATCGAAGCGGAAGCCGTCGATGTGGAACTCCTCCTGCCAGTAGCGCACGCTCTCCAGGATCAACCGGCCCATGGCAGCCGACTCGCTGCGGGTATCGTTACCGCAACCGCTCACAGATCTGAACTCACCTTCATCATCCAGTCGAAAATAGGTATCCCGATCCAGCTGCTTCAGGGGATGATAATCGTACTGTGACACGTGATTGTAGACCACGTCCATGATCACGGCTATGCCTTCCCGGTGCAGGGCCTTCACCATTTCCTTGAACTCCCGCACCGCCCGGCCGTCGGTACCGTTCCAGGCGTCAACCTGCTGGGTGCCATCGGAGGCGTAGTAGGTCTCGGGGGTGAAGAAAAAGGTGGTCATGTAGCCCCAGTGGTTGCGGGCGTAGGGGTTCCAGTCGTTGTATACCGGCGCCGTTTCGTCCTTGAAGGGCGCCTCCACGTTACCGAAATCCATGGCGGGCAGCAGTTCCACGGCGTTGTAGCCCATATCCTTGATGTGGGTGATGCCACCCCGCCGGTCTGCCTCGATCATACCCAGGTAGGCGCCCGGCGCCTGCGTACCCGATGATGGGTGGGCGGTCATATCCCGGACGTGCAGTTCGCAGATGACGGCGTCCCGGGGGTCCAGCTCCATCCAGGTGTCGCCTTCCCAGTCAAAGTCGTTCCTGATGATCAGGGACTTGGCCGTATGGCGGTAACGGTTTTGGGTAACGGCGGACGTGGAGTAGGGGTCGGCTACCACCACCGAATCAGGGAATGTGTGGGCGCTGCCGCCCCCGGCCACCCGGTAACCGTACAGGGTGCCGTAGCCGGCGTCTTCCAGTGTGAGCTCCCAATCCCCGTTGGCCCCGGACTCCATAAGATACTCATTACCGGTCTCATCGTCATGCCGCGCAAATAGCACCACGTAGGCTTCAGTGGCCCGGGGCGCGTGCAGCCTGAAGGTAGTCTCATCGCCCTTTACGGTAGCGCCGTAGGACAGTTTGATTTTCTGTTGACCGCAGCCTGCCACAAGCATGATTAAGGTTGCGGTTAGCAGGATTCTAGTATTCATGGAGTTCCCTTTTATGATTATCACGGCCCCAATTTGAGCCTAAATTAATCCAATCATGAAGTTAAAATTATTACTACTTATCAGCGCCGGGATAGCTCTGTTCAGTTGCGCGGAGCAGCCCGGAGCACCACTTTATCCCCTCCCAATCCTGTACGCCGAACAGGGTCGCGTCAATGGCTACGACCTGTCGGTTTATAAGGCCAAACCCGATCTGCAATTGCAGGTCATGGGGGCGAAAAACGCCTACAGTGTCCGCTGGCTGGACCGGACGGACAGCCTGTACCTGGACCCGTTGCCCAGCGCCCCGGTCCTGTCCGCGTTGAAAATAGTGGCCGCCGGTGACACTCTGCAGCTGCTGGTACGGCTTGGCAGAACAGTTGAGCATACATTCAGGTATCCTGCCAAACCCGGTATTTCGACTGTGGTGGTGATGGGCGGCTTCAACGACTGGTCCCGCAGCGCCCTGCCGCTTACCGATGAAGGCGACGGCCGGCTTGCCCGCACCGTCTACCTGAAGCCTGAACGTCACGAGTACAAATTCGTGGTGGATGGCCGGGAGCTCCTCGATCCCGCCAACCCCGATTCGCTCTCCAACAATATGGGAGGGTGGAATTCACTGCTGCACCTGTCAGCGTATCAAGTCAAGGCCGGTGGTTATTTCATAAAGCTTAGGGCAGATAGAAACACATTAAAATACAAGTACATGCCTGCCTCGGGGAACCGGGGAATAACCGATCTGCACATCCTGAACAACAATAAGCCATTGGACCCCGACTACTACGATTTTACCAACGGGAAGGTGCTGTCAGTCTCCACCAGGGGTCTGGTTGATGGCCAACTGAAAATTGCCGGCCTGGATGACGGTGGCCGCGTCCTGACAGAGAATGTCACCCTGATTGCAGACGGTGCGCCTTTGGACCCGAAGCGCAACCCGTGTGACTGGCATTTCGCCGTGCTCTACAGCCTGATGACTGACCGGTTTCTGGATGGAGATCCGGCCAATAACGCTCCCAGCAGCGATGGGGAGGTCCATCCGCTGGCTGATTTCCAGGGGGGCGATTTTGCCGGTGTCATCGCCAAACTGAAGGAGGGCTATTTCAAGGACCTGGGCCTATCCGCCATCTGGCTCTCGCCTGTGCAGCGACAGCCGGCCGAGGCCTGGGTGGAATCCATCCCGCCCAAACGCAAGTTCACGGGCTATCACGGTTACTGGCCGGTGGCTCCCCGGCAGGTGGACCCCCGGTTCGGCACCGAAGCTGAGCTCAAGCGGCTGGTGAAACTGGCACACGGGCAGGGGATTAAGGTGATCCTCGACCTGGTGACCAACCACATTCACCAGGAGCATCCCTATTTCCGGGAGCACCGGGACTGGTTCGGCCAGGTGGAACTGCCCGATGGCACACTCAACATCCGCAACTGGGGCGATGAGACCCGCCTGACGACCTGGTTCGATACTTTCCTGCCATCCTATGATTACCTCCAGGCCCCGGAAGCCATCGAACAGGCAGTGGCTGATGCCATCTGGTGGCTGGAGACCTTTGATTTCGATGGATTCAGGCAGGACGCGGTGAAGCACGTTCCCCACCTGTTCTGGCGCCGGTTGACTGCCGAGATGAAAATGCGATTGCCACAAAAGACCATGTACCAGATCGGAGAATCGTTCGGCTCGGATGAGCTCATCGGCAGCTACGTCAACCCCGGCGAGCTGGACGCCCAATTCAATTTCAGCATCTATTTCCCGGCCCGGGGCCTTTTCTTCCATGACGAGCCCGATTTCAGCAATGTGAAAAAAATGCTGGCCGACAACATCCGGGCCTTTGGACCGGTCAACCTTATGGGCAATATCACTTCCAGCCACGACCAGGGCCGCTTTATGGGTTTCGCCGATGGTCAGGTCGATTTTGGGGAGAATGGCACCGAGCGCGCTTTCACGCAGCCACCGGCCGAGCAACCGGACTCAACCAGCTATGGCAAACACGCCAATTTTCACGCGTTCAATCTGGCGCTGCCGGGCGTACCGGTGGTCTACTACGGTGAGGAGATCGGTATGCTGGGAGCCGGAGATCCCGACAACCGCCGCATGATGCGCTTCGACGGTCAAATCTCGGAATGCGAGGAACGGTTGCGGCAAGCTGTGGCAAAACTGGTCCGCCTGCGTCGGGAATATCCTGCATTGTCCATCGGTGACATTGATGTTCTAAGGGCCTCAGGACCGGTACTGGTCATGGCCCGGCACTATTTTGACGAAACCATCATTACAGCCTTTAACAATGGATCGGCCCCAGTGGGGGTGCCCGTCCAAATCAATGTTGAAGGGAGCCGCCTCACCAGCCTTCTGGATGATAGTACCATTGAAGTAGCGGACGGCGCCACTGGTCTGAAACTGCCGCCCTACTCGCACCAGTACTGGCTGCTCAAATGAACCGCCCACTGATACGAATCCGCTTCATATCGGCATGTATCGGCTTGTTGATTGGCTGCCGCACTTCGACCATTGATGCTGAATCTATTGTGCTGAAATCCCCTGGTGGCGCCAATGGTGTCACATTTCTGCTGAAGGACGGTGTTCCCTATTACCAGGTAAGGCACGGCGATGCAGCTGTGATCAAGCCGTCCCGGCTGGGTATCCGGTTGCGCAACGAGGCTGATCTGACCGCCAACTTCGCCATTGAGAAGGTTAAACGCCTGACATTTGATGAAACCTGGACCCAGCCGTGGGGCGAGACAGCCCACATCAGGAACCATTACAACGAGCTTTGGGTGAGCCTGCGGCAACTGGATTCTCTGGGGCGGCGTCTGAACCTGTACTTCCGGGCCTACGACGATGGCGTTGCCTTCCGTTACGAACTGCCGAAGCAGGAAGGCTTGCCGCGCGTTGAGATCATGGATGAGGCTACCGAGTTTGCACTGGCGGGCGATCATTCCGCCTGGTGGATACCGGCCTATCGACCGGAGCGCTACGAGTACCTGTACTCCAACACACCGCTGAGCCGGCTGGATACGGTCCATACCCCCCTAACCATGGAAACGGTGGATGGGCTGTTCCTGAGCATCCACGAAGCGGCCCTTACCGACTATGCCGGCATGGCCCTGGCAAACAAGGGGGCCAATACGCTCGAATGCGACCTGGCGCCGTGGTCGGATGGCGTGAAGGTACGGGGTGGCACTCCCCTGGTCTCGCCCTGGCGCACGATCCAGATCGCGGAGATTCCCGGAGAGCTGATTACCTCCTATCTCGTCCTGAACCTGAATGAACCCAACGCCCTTGACGATGTGTCGTGGATCGAGCCGGGCAAGTACGTGGGTATCTGGTGGGGCATGCATATTGGCAAATACACCTGGGAGTCGGGCGAAAAGCATGGCGCCACGACGGCCAATACCCAGCGCTATATCGATTTTGCCGCCGAAAACGGTTTTGACGGCGTGCTGGTCGAAGGCTGGAATACGGGCTGGGACGGCGACTGGATCGCCAATGGCGACCTGTTCAGTTTCACCGAATCGTATCCCGATTACGATCTTGAAGGATTGGCCACCTACGCCGCCGGCAAGGACGTGCGGCTTATCGGTCACAATGAAACCAGCACAGGTATCCGGAACTACGAACGCCAGTTGGAGGACGCCTTCGCCCTTTACCACCGCATGGGCATTAACACCGTGAAAAGCGGCTACGTGGGACATGGCCGGAACATCAGGCGGCTCGATCCCGCCACAGGAGAACTGCTGGGATTGGAGTGGCACCACGGCCAATACATGGTGCGCCACTACCGCAAGGTGGTGGAGGTCGCCGCCCGCCACCAGATTATGCTGGATGTCCACGAGCCTATTAAAGCTACCGGCATACGTCGCACCTGGCCCAACATGATGACCCGTGAAGGCGCCCGGGGCCAGGAATGGAACGCCTGGGGCCACGATGGCGGTAACACGCCGGAGTACACCACCATCCTGCCCTTTACGCGCCTGCTGGCGGGCCCCTTTGACTTCACCCCCGGTATCTTTGACCTGTATTTTGAAGAAGCCGGCAGGCCCGATAACAGGATTAGCACCACACTGGCCAAGCAACTGGCCCTTTACGTGGTGCTCTACAGTCCACTGCACATGGCTGCCGATCTGCCCGAAAACTACGAGGGCCAGCCCGCTTTCCAGTTTATCAGGGACGTGCCCACTGACTGGGAGGAAACCCGTGTACCGGGAGCGGTGATCGGGGAGTACGTTACCATCGTCCGTAAGGATCGCCACGGCCCGAACTGGTATCTGGGCAGCATCACCAATGATCAGGGTCGGACCCTGACAGTAAACCTCGACTTCCTTGATGAGGGAATTGAGTATGTGGCTGAAATCTATGCCGATGCCGGTGACAGCGACTGGCGCACCAACCCCCTGGCAATGGAGATCAGTCGATTACCGGTAAATCGGGCCACCAGGCTTGAGCTGCGCCTGGCTCCCGGTGGCGGCCAGGCCATACGTTTCCGGCCTGTTGCAGTTGACTGACAGGCGGGTGTAACCCCACCACCGCTGGTCCCACCATGGGCGGGGTTGGTGGTGTAAACTGGTCAGCCGGTAAGAACCCCCCATAGGCAAGCTTCGCCCCGACAGGCGCCCTTGACTTTATCGGATGCCAAAGCCTGCGATATGGGTCTGCCCGGATTGTTGCGAAACGGAGCTCAAGCCGCAATAGCTAAGGAGGTCAAGCAGAGGAAAGATCAGCCTCTCATCTGCGGATTCTCTTCAAGTCTCCTGGTCTTTACTGCTTAAGTAGGTCTTTGCCTGCTCCCAATCGGCGACGGTGTTCACATTGTGCAAGGTCTCCCGCGTAACCGGGATTCGGCCGTTGTCCGCAGCTATGAACTCGACCTTTATTTCCGAAAATATCTCCTGGACCTTAAATGTCTGTTTATCGATGTGCCGCCTGATAACCGGCAGACAGCTTTCACTGTAGGTTGCGCATAGTGGCTCAGGGCCGTTAGCTGCCCTCAATACCAGGGCTTCGTGGGCCGGCCCCGTCTCAGCCAGGTAGCGTACTATGTCCGCGGATATGAATGGCAGGTCACAGGCCAGCACCAGGCAATGTGACGTCCGGCAATGCTTCAGCGCCGTATATATCCCACCCAGAGGGCCGGCATCAGCCACCTCATCAGCAATCATTGGTAGATTCAGGAATGAGAATTCTGCCGGTGTATTGGTGATAATCGCTGGTCGGGGATCGCAGGTTTTGGCGGCTGCCACCACCCGCTCAATGAGTGTGCTTTCACCAACTTGGAGCAGGGCCTTATTCGTGCCTATCCTGTTGGACTTGCCGCCGGCCAGGATGGCTATGCTGACAGCATTGGGATGGGCGGGATCAGGAACCGTATTCCTCATGTTCTCCGCCCCGGGCATAGCGTAATGTATTCGTTTTGGCGCTGACGTTGATCATCGATCCGCTCGCGTGTATCGAACCGAAAGTTACGGCCATACTCCAACAGGTAAACCAGCTTGATGGCTCACCCATGCTGTAACTTTGGTGGCCTTATTATTAACCGCTAAACCGCAAATGACAACTGGCAACGATTATCGGTGACTCGAAAAAAATTCCCTGTAACGCCTGCCGACTAATCGTATTCCTGATGCTGGGTCAAACTCTGTTGGCGCAGGTTAATACCGAGCAGCTGCGTCAGGCGGTGCTCACTCCCGGCCTGCATTCCAGTCTGGACGCGGATTTTGGACTGGTGTCGGGCAACTCCAAACTGATGCAGGCCACCGGTTCCCTGCGCTTTGATTACCTGCGCGGCAACGGCCATTCCTTTGTGGTCATCAATCGTCAACTGGGACAGGCTGACAGCCTGCTCATCAACAAGGGGTTTGTCCACGGCAGATTTACCAGGGCGTTCTCGGACAAACTATCGCTGGAGACCTTCGCACAGAATGAATTCAACGATTTTATCCGCTTGAAAAGCCGCAATCTGGCGGGTGGCGGATTCAGGGTAAGATGGCGTGAGGCAGGGCCGGGAGATAAAAAACCAACCGGTATCAGGCTGCATACAGGCATCGGGCTCATGTGGGAACAGGAACGTATCCTGGGTGCGGTGGACCAAGCTGATGTAAAGAAAAATCTGCTGCGTTCCACCAATTATCTGGTTTTCAGGTGGCTGCCGGATGAGCGTATCCTCATGCAGGCCACGTCCTATTACCAGTTTGATGTTCAAAATCCCCGCGATTTCCGCTTGCTGCTGGATGCCGGGCTGGCCGTAACTCTCACGGAAAAGATCGCGCTAACGGTCAAGATTGACTCACGCTACGATCATCTGCCGCCGGCCGGGTTCAACCTGGAGAAATATGACCTGGAACTGACCAGCGGCTTGAGTTATTCGTTCTAGTCGGTGCGGCCAATATAATTTGAGTTTATGCCTGCTGGTGCGCAGGACCCAGACGCCGCCAGTCCGCGCCGGTGGGATCCTGGAAAATCCGCAGACCGAACTCTGGCGCCACGGCCAGGATGTGATCGAAAATGTCGGCCTGAATCCCCTCGTAGACCTCCCAGCGCGTATCAGTTGTAAAGGCATAGATTTCCAGGGGTAATCCATGCGCCCCGGGCGCCCGCTGGCGCACCATGAGGGTCATATCGCTCCGTACCTGGGGATGATTGGTGAGGTAGGCTTCCACGTAGGCCCGGAAGGTGCCCAGATTGGTCATGCGCCGACCGTTGATCAGTTCGGATGTGTCTACCTGCTGATCCCGGTTGTAGCTCTCAACCTCCCGGCGGCGGGAGCTCACGTAATCGGCGATCAATTCGAATTTCCCGAAGCGGTCCAGCAGCTTGTCATCACACAGGCGAACGCTGTTCATATCGACGTACACGGCCCGCTTCACACGGCGGCCGCCGCTCTCGGTCATGCCCCGCCAGTTCTTGAACGAATGATCCAGGAACTTGAAGGTAGGGATGGTGGAAATGGTCTTGTCCCAGTTCTGGATTGTAACTGTGTACAGGGAGATTCCGATAACATCGCCATCGGCTCCAAAGTCCGGCATCTCGATCCAATCGCCCATCCGCAACAGGCCGCCGGAACTGATCCGCAGGGAAGCCACAAACGACAGCAGTGTGTCCCGGAAAATAAGCAGCAAAATAGCCGTTAAGGCACCGATGCCGCTGAGCAAGGCCAGGGGTGAGCGTCCCAGCAGTATGGCCAGGACCGCTATTCCACCCAGCAGGTACAGGGCCAGGCGCGCGATCTGGATATAGCTGCTCAGTCCCAGCCGCCGGGCCGCCTCGGACGGCCGCATCAGGTCATCGATGGCCCCCAGCAGCGCCCCCAGGGTGATGATGATAATCAGGGCAGTGGCAGCGGCGAGAAATCGCTCCATTAGGGGCGCCAGTTCCCCGGCCAGGGATGTGAAGGCGCCTAAAACCAGCACCGGCACCAGGTATCCCAGCCGCCGGAAAACCGAGCGGGCCAGCAGGATGTCATCCAGCCGGGTGGCGCTCCGTTCTACCAGGGCGGGCAACCGCCGCCGGATCAGATAGCGTGTAATGCCGTAGGCCACGGCGGCCAGCAATACGACCGCGGCCCAGGCCAGGCCGCGCTCCAGCAGGGGGTAGTCGGCGAGTAATTCTGAAAAAGGTGTCATAGAATATTATGGTTCCCGATTTTGCGTTGAATTTAAGGCATGCGCGGGGAGGAACCTGCCTGATATTCCGGCGTCGTCATTCCTTGTAGTATTGCACAGGCTTATATAGTCGGAGGTCGTGAATTTTGTATAGGCAGGGCGGATTTGCGTGTTCGTTTTGAAGCCTGGTTACCTTAAATTGCCAGATGAAGCGATCCGAGTTGATTCGCTGGCTGCGCCGCAACGGTGCGGAATTGATAAGGGAGGGCAGGAAACACTCTATCTGGGGCCGCACCAACCTCAAACCACAGGTGCCCAGACATACGGAAATCGTGGACCTGCTGGCGCG
>DAOWIJ010000221.1 GCA_030640955.1 Fidelibacterota bacterium | reverse complement strand
TGTGGCGAATTATTGCGGCCCGGACTCATTCACCTACACGGCGGCCGACACCAACAACGAAAACATCAGCGCAACCGTTTATATGACCGTTTGGCCGGTCAATGACCGGCCTGAGATCACTTCATCCGACAGTGTACTGGCTACGGAAGGGGAACCTTTTGTCTACCTGATTGAGGCCTGGGATGTTGATAATGATTCCCTGATCTACGACGCATTTAACCTGCAATCGTGGCTGGATATAGTGGATACAGCGACCGTTAGCGGTATCCCCGACGTGGGCGATACAACGGTCTCATTCCATGTCCGGGCCTCCGATGGCCTACTGGCCGATACTCTGGAGGTACGCCTGCTGATTCATGGCATGAACCACCCACCCATTGCTATCGCCGATACAATATGCACTCTAGAAGACAGCGCCATTGTGATACCAGTCCTGAGTAATGATGTGGACATCGATGGGGATACACTGAAGGTGGTGGCAGTTGACAGCGCCCGCCACGGTCTGCTGTCGATAGGACCGGACAGCCTGAACCTGCGCTATCAGCCGACCGCTGACTATCACGGCGCGGATACGGCTGCTTATACGATTGCCGATGGTGCCGGCAACTCTGCTGCAGCCTTCGTATTCATCACAGTACATCCGGTTAATGACGCACCCGGTCCATTCCACCTGCTCAGCCCCATAAAAAGCGCCGCTATCACCATCACGAAGCAAAATGTCCACGACACGCTGGTTTTCGTATGGCAGCCGGCCAACGATATCGATGGTGATTCAGTAACCTATTCGTTTATTGCCACACCTGATCTGGCTGCGGCCATGGGCGAGTTTTCGCCTGGTAGCGCAGTCTATCTGGCTGTGCCGATGGAAACGCTGGCTGTCAATATACAGGCAGATGGAAGTAGCGGCCGCATAGGTACCTGGTATGTAACCGCTGCTGATACGGCCTTAACGACGGCCAGCGCAAACGGCCCGTTCATAATTTCAATATCGGTCGAACAGCTGGCCGCTGAACTGCCAGGCCCGCTGCCAACTGAGTTCACCCTGGGACAGAACTACCCCAATCCTTTTAATCCCGCCACCACCATGGAATTCGGCCTGCCGTCAACGGGCCCTGTGCAGTTGAGCATCTATGACCTGCGTGGGCGGCTGGTACGACGGCTTCTGGATCGGAATCTGCAACCGGGCTATTATCAGGTTGTCTGGGATGGCCGGGAGCAGACCGGCGCCCCTGCCGCCAGCGGTATTTACCTGGGCCTGCTGCGCGCCGGGCAGGCGGAGAAACGCATCAAGTTGGTTTTGCTGCGCTAGAGCAGCTACTTCTCTATTAATAACCTGATTACCGAAGGGGAATTATATTCTACAGAGGCGAATGCTGCCTATATGGCAGAATAACTGCCATAAAGTAAGTAGTGAAAATTTCGTGGCCAGGAGCAACCAATCACCTGCTAATCTCAAAATGCCGGATGTAAGCAAATACACCGCAAGTATCATAAATATACGTATTTATAATATTTAGCGGGCATTTATTTTCCAAGTCCCATTGCTTTCGGCACAATCATTGCAACGAATGTAGACAACAAATCAGGAAAAACTGTGTTGTTTACGATCTATAAGAGTAATTTCAAGCCGTCAGGAAGAAATGCTGGAACCGACTTGCCGGAAGAACGCTCGCATAGCATAACGAATTTGACGCCGACCACTTCAGTCAGCGCCATACCGCATTTTACGCACACAAACTAATTCCCCTTACAGATGAAGAATTATCACGCCGGATTAATCTTGCTTATTATACCTGTACTGCTGGGCAGCACCAGCCAATTCGAGCTGCCGGGACGAATCCATTACCCCGACAACCGCCAGCTGGTCAACATGGTGCTGCGGGGCATGGGTATATGGACCAAAGGTTCGGCGTCACTGGTGCTGAGGACCGGCGCCGTGGAGAGCCTGTACCATTTCCGCAGCGCCCTGAACGAGGCCCCCGAACTGGGTTACTGGCAGATCCACCCCGAGACGGCCAACGATATTCTGTTCCGCTACCTGCAGCGGCCCAGCAAGGCCGACCTCAAGGAGAAACTGGAAGACGTGCTGGGCTACTCGCTGGAGTGGCTGCGTGCAGACCCCGAGAGGCTTAACCGCCAGTTGCGGGAAAACGACATCCTGGGTATCGCCCTGTGCCGTTTGTGGTACGGCATGGCCCCTTATCACATCCCCCGGGCCAGCAATCTGTGGGCCCAGGCCCTGCTCTGGAAACGCTGGTTCAACACCGACAAGGGCGGCGGCACCGTGCAGATGTTCGTTGAAAAAGCTCGCCCGGTGCGCATCTGAAGCAACCCCGCCCAGATTCTACCGTAAAACCGTAAAACTTATTT
>DAOWIJ010000165.1 GCA_030640955.1 Fidelibacterota bacterium | reverse complement strand
ATTCGAACCGGGGATACACGTAAGCGACCACTGCAATTCCAAGCACAACAGCCGCCACAACGCCCCTGATCCTGAGGGGGTAGTGCTCAACTTTCAGGTCTTTCTTGATAATCACTTTAGTGCCTCTTAAATCAATATGGTCAATCGCAAATTCTTCATCTTACCGGTTAGACGTACCTATGTGCAAAATGGTTGCCATTAATCAAGTGCTATTCGCACTAAATGGCCTCGAAATTCCGATCCGGCCTGCTTAACTTGGCGGATGCCATCAGAGCCGTGCATTATGAACGCGTTTCACTTGATTAACTTGTCGTCCAGCAGCCTTTGAATTCCGACCACAAGCCACCTCTCATCGATCTCTGGATATTCGGTCCTGAACGGGGCTGTCTTATGCGCCAGGTGTCAATAATCAGGGCCATGCGCCAGCAAAAGCCTGTCAGAATCCGCCTGTTCGTCCATCCCGGGCACCGGGAATTAACGAGTCAACTGCTGCCCGGTTCCGACACTGATATTCTCACCTACCCCGGTGGCCTGACCTTTGTCTATAACGAACAGCTGGACTTCAAAGTATCCGCCACCTTCAGGGCCATCCTGCGTTACGCCTTTTACGATGGCTGGCGCGACTTCCGGTATTTCCTTAAGGCCGTCAAGCAGGAACGGCCGGTCCTGATAGTCAACGATTTCCTGCCCCTGGTGCCCCTTTACGCCCAGCTGACAAAAATACCTGTGGCTGGTGTGTATAATTATCTGCTGGCGGAGACGTCCCTGGGCAAGGGACCGCTGCGCCGTCTACTTGGCTGGTGCGTTAAGCGGTTATTCCTGCTGGTATACCGTCTATGTCATCTGCTGGTTTTAGAACGGCTCCAGCCCTCATCAGATCATCATCTTGGCAACCAGGTGCCGCTGGTGGCCCGCTCCCAAACCCGCCCGGCCGATGTGGTTCGTCAACAAATAGCCGCGGCGGATAAACCGTTGATATTCCTGTCACTAGGTGGCGGTAATACGCCGCTGACGGAGCGTTATCTGGCCCGCTTCGGTACTATTGCCAGGGAAGGCCGTTGGCAGTTCCTGCTGCTGCCGCGTACACCCGAAGAGGAAGAATATCTGCGCCGGGAGCAGTCTGAGTTTCTGATTGGAAATAACCAATGGGTGGAAACACAGGACATAATCGCGGCCTGCGATCTGGTCATCACCCGGGCGGGATTCTCCACAGTAGCCGAATGCCTGAAAGCCCGGGTGCCTCCACTGATATGGCACCTGGCCACGCACCCTGAGATCAGGGAAACGGATGATGAGTTGCTCCGATCGGGCCTTTCCGCGGGCCGACTGTATCCCGATGACGACACCGACGTCTTGAGGGAAAAAATCGCCCGGGCGTTAGACGCGGCCGAAGTGCGTGGCCGGATTGCTGACATCCCCACCGACGGCGCCGAACAAACGGCCGCACTTATCCTGAAGATGCTGGATCAGGCTTGATCCTCATTGCCAGCCCATCAGTACGGGCGGGATCAGCAGGAGAAAACCGATCAACAGAAAAATCAATTCCAGCGGAATAATCCAGCGCGCCCATTTCTCCCAGGGGACACCGGCCAGCGAAAGCACGCCCATGGCAACACCGGATGTGGGAATGATGAGATTGCTGAACCCGTCGCCAAACTGAAAGGCCAGCACGGCCGTCTGGCGGGTCACGCCAATAAGATCGGCCAGGGGCGCCATGATGGGCATGGTGAGCGCCGCCTGACCACTGCCCGAAGGCACGAAGAAGTTCAAGAAGGTCTGGATAACAAACATGGCCTGGGCCGACACCACCGGATGCAAGCCCCCTACCAATCCCGCCAGACTGTGCAGGATGGTGGCAATGATATGACCATTTTCCGCCAGAATCAGTATCGCCCGGGCCAGGCCGATGACCAGGGCTGTGCCCATCAGGTCTTTCGCCCCTGAGAGAAAGGCCTCCGTGGTACTGTCCACAGAAAGGCGACCGATAATAGCCGCCAGCAGGCCGATAAGCAGGAACAGGCCCATGATCTCCTCGATATACCAATCCAACTTCAGCACACCATAGACAAGCGCCAGTATCCCCAGTACGAAGACGTATAGAACCAGTTTGTGACTCTTTGACATGGAATCGAGCCCGTCATTTTCCCGCAGATGCAGTTTCCTGCGCCCTTCCTCATCATGTTCATAGGTGGGGCTGGCCTGCGGATTGGCCTTGACCCTGGCCGCATGCCGCATGACGAAGATGATAGCTATAGCTGTGACAATAGTCCAGCACAGTACTCTGTAGGCCAGGCCGGAGAACAGGGGCAGTTGGGCGATGCCCTGGGCCACCCCCACGGTAAAAGGATTCAAGAATGCTCCGGCAAATCCGGCGCCTGCGCCGATAAACGGTATGGCTATGCCTGTGACGGTATCATAGCCCAGCGCGTAGGCCATGGGCACAAAAATGAGAATAAACGGTATGGTTTCCTCAGCCATCCCGAAGATGGCGCCTCCCAGAGAAAAAAGGACCATGAACAGGGGGATAGTGATCGTACGTACCAGTTTAGAGGTCTGGTGGGCCCGCGCCAGACTGCGCACACCGGTTTCGATAGCCTGGGTACGCTGCAGGATGCCGAAGACGCCGCCGATCAGCAGCACAAAACCGATGATTTCGGCTGCGTTCACAAAACCACGGATGGGCGCCATCAGTAATTCGGGGATCCCCTGGCGGGCGGCCTCAACATAGGTAAAGGTATCAGGATCCACCACCAGGCGGCCATTTATTTCAACGCGATCATATTGCGAACCCGGCAAAATCCAGGTCAACACAGCCATCAGTACCAGAATGGACAACAGAATGGCGTAGGTGTTGGGGGTTTTGAATGAAGTAAGTTTCTGTCTCATATATGTTCCGCCTTGGTTAACTGGCAGGGTAAAGTCGTGTTTTAGCCGTTTGAGAGGAGTCTGATTGGATCCCTAAGTCGGTGGCTTTCCCCCTCACCCTAGCCCTCTCCCCAGGGAGAGGGAACCCTGTTATGCACCAGGGTCTTATACAACAAAAGCATTACCAGGAGAAATCCATCCGATTCAAGCATGAAGTGGCAATTTTACAACTTTACCCAAGATAATATTGGCCCGAGATATTGATCGGTATATCCAAACGCGATGGCTCCATTTTAATACCCGCAGTCTAAAACATGCAGCAATAATTTCGGCACAGTTCTGCCTGGCACTCACGAAGCCTGACTTGCAGAGCACAACGCAAGATAATCTTGAACTAACTGGCAGTCCCTTCGTATTTTGGCCCTGGCTATTAAGCGTGCCAATTTACGGTGGGGCGCCCTTATGCCGGCAGCGGGAATTGCTTTCCCCGATTCCTTCTTACTCTTTCTTATAGACGCGGCCCATCTTAACTAACTGAAACGAGCCGACAATGAACCGATTTACCATGATCATCTTTACGGCCCTGGCCCTTATCCTGACAGGCAGTGCATGCCAGAGCAGCCAGGGTAACAATAGTGATACCCGGGCGGTTGTGAAGGAAATATCACATTATTCACCGGCCGTGGGCCGCCGGATGCATTTCAACATCATCCTGCCGCGCGGTTATGATAAATCCGATCAGACCTACCCGGTGCTCTACCTGCTCCACGGCCTGACGGCGAATTATCATCAGTGGAAGGAGCTGGCCGTGCCTGAGTACGCAGAGCGCTTCCATATGATCGTCGTGCTGCCCGATGGTGGTAATTCGTGGTATGTCAACTGGGCCGAATCGGCCGGTGGCCAACAGAATAACTGGGAAGACTATATCATCCAGGACCTGATCGGCTATATTGACGCAAACTACCGCACCATAGCTGATCGCCGGGGACGGGCCATCGGAGGCCTTTCCATGGGGGGCTACGGCGCTCTGACCCTGGGCCTGAAGCATCCGGCACTATTCGCTTCGGTGGGCAGTCATAGCGGCGCCTTGAAATATGCCGCCGATCAGCGCAAAAACCTGGAAAATAATGAACCCGTATGGGTTGTGTGGCAGAACGCCCTTAAAGACGATAGTTCCCGGGCCTTCGGCATAGCTGTGGAGGGCTTCGCCAGCCAACGGGAGCGAACACCAAGGGGAAAGCCATTCGTTACGCCGGCCGATGCCGATGCCTCAGACCCCTTCAAACTGCTGCCGTTGGTCCCGCCGGATCAGCTGCCGCACATCTACCTCGATTGCGGTGTGGATGATCGTCGGCTCGGCGCATCACAGGAATTCATGGGCCTGCTGATGCGGCAGAACATCCCGTTTACTTACGGCCAGGCCGGTGGAGCGCACAATTCGGCCTATTGGGAGCGGGAGGTGCTGATCTCCATGGCGGTGCAGTATGCGGTGCTGCTGAGAAATCTATGGGAGTGAAGGAGCCTCAGATATTTATCTGCGCTCCCGGGCACGAATAAATTCAGGCATCATCCTGTTGAGCCTGAACAACTTTGGCGCTCCGCATTACGCCGACTATCTGCGCGATTATGCTGACGGCTATCTCCGGCACCGTCTCAGAACCGATAGCCAGACCCACCGGCGCGTGAACTGATGCCAGGGTGGCGCTATCGTGACCTTCCTCGGCCAGCGCTTCGGCAAGTATACGCCACTTGATGCGGCTGCTGACCAAGCCGATATACCTGGGCTTCAGTTGACACAGGCGGCGCATCATTACCAGGTCATGCTGATGGCCACGCGTCACAACCAGGACATAATCCGTTGGCGTCATTTGCAGGCGTTCGGCCAGCGCGGGATAGGATTCAACGACCCTGATCTGCGCGGCCGGAAAGCGATCCGCGGTAGCGAAGCTTGCGCGCTCATCGTATATAGTTGTGTCCAGATCGATAAACCCGGCCAGCTCGGCGACGGCCTGCCCGATGTGTCCCGCGCCGAAGATGTGCAGCATGGGCGTGTTGGGAATCCACTGGACCAGGGAAAAATCGGCGCCGTCACTAAGCGTCCGGGATCGACGGTTCTTTTTCACCAGGGTTATCAACTTCGCCAGTTTGTCAGGAAATGCCTGGACGGAATCATCGTCCTTCAACACCGTGCGATTAATCTGTATATCTGACCCCGATTGAACATGCGTAACAAATATAAGTCCCGGATCTTCCAGGCCAAGGAGGTTCATCGAGGCATAGGTTTCCTGCACAGCGGGAGTGTAGGGTTCGAGCAATACACGGCAGGCGCCGCCACAAATGCTGCCTTTGGCCGAAGTGGTCTGATGGGTGAGATCGAACGATTCCAGTCTTGCCGGAGCTCCGTCACTGAAAAGGCGCCTGGCTTCTTCGATAACGGCAAACTCCATGTTTCCGCCCCCGATTGTACCGCTGCAAGTGCCATCCTTCATAACCAGCATGACGGGATAGTCTTTGCGCGGCACCGAACCCTTATGCTCCAATTGGACACACAGAACGGCAGGCTGAGCGAAATCGTAATCAACCAGGGCACGATATATTTTCTTTTCCATATTTAGCCGACAGCAGCCTGAACTATCTACTGCTCCCTCTATAGAAAGTTAAAACGGCCTCCAGAACACCCCGGCCCACCGCCCGGGCCTTATCCGAGATGGCGGCGGGATCAACCGGCGCACCCCGGGGATCGATGTCGCCGATCTTCATTCCCTTCGTCAGCTGAACTTCAGGTGAAATCAAACCCCTTACCAGGCCGGAAAGCGGCGCCTCTATCGGTCCGGCGCCGGCCATGGTTCCAAGCTCATCGTGCGCCGCTACCAGATCGCCAATTTCCACCTTCCACCGGACCTTGCCGGCCACCGGGGCATACACCACCCGCCGTCTGGTTTGGCCCCCGATGTCACCTGGTATTTTCGTATCGGGCTGGGTGCCGCCGTCCCGGATGATACGCCCCAGGGCGTGGCCGCGATTGGTCTCGATAACGGCCGTGCAGTTGTCGCTGGCGACAAACCCGGGACCCAGGCCAATCGTCAGATCAACAGCAAATCCGAACTCCTCCGGCGGCCGTTTCAGCATACGGGCATCCACCAGTACGTCCGGTTTCAGGGTTCGTATTTTATCCGGTTCGTCCTTCACAACTGGAATCATATCCTGAGCTAAAATATCCGCCACTGCTTCGACCTCACACCGTTTGGCCGTCACGCCCTCTACCGAAGCCGTTCCATGATACATGGCCTCACAGAACGCAACCTGGCGCCTGATGGCCAGGGGCCGGGCCAGCTCACTCAGCACCACTTTAAATCCGGCATTGTGCAGGCTGTGAGCGGCAGCCGAGGCCATTTCCCCAGCGCCACGCACCCATATGAGCAGTTGATCAAACACTAAACTGTTTCACCGATGGCAGGCTGCCATTCCACACAGCTGTTGGCGCGGGTACTTCCAATGTAGACCGGACCATCGAAACGACGCCGTAAAGCCCGGGCTAACTGCCCCGCCTGACGCGGATGGCTGTCGGCCTTATTCACGAAATATCTTATGGGGATTCCCGAAGGCACTTTAGCCAGGTAGCCCTTCTCCTCAGTCAGCACAGTGGCGATAAAGTCTGCGTCCATGACGGTATTCATCGCAAGAGTCCATCGAGCTTTGAACACTTCGGGACGATGCACAAGGCCAGCGTTTATCGTTGTATTCACAACATCAGCACCGACGACGATTACAGCCTGGGTGGCGAAGGGCGGTACCGCAGGATCATGGGGCAGGTGAGCCTTCAGCGAAAGACTGCGGGCGCCGTCACATTCAAACAGGCATACCTCGGTCTGGGTACTGGCCGTATGTAGCTCATCGGTCGTGAGCCCCACCAACTTATTTGCGGATTCCTCGGCGCCCATGAGATAGCAGGGTCTGCCTGCCTGAAATTGGCCGGTTATATCCATTGAAGCCAGATCCGACAACAGCACAACTTTATCATCCGGCACTGGTTCCGATTTGGTGAGCGATGTTACCAGTACTCGTGAGTATTCCCGGGCAAATTCCTCACCCAGCCGCCACAATAAGCCGCTCTTGCCCCCCGCGCCCAGAATGGCGATGCACGGGTCCGCCTTTTCCTGGCCCGCAGCTGCTATCATGGGCATAAATATCACGATTGAAGCTAGTATAACTATATTGGCGAGTCCAGTCCTTAGAAAACCGGACGAATACACCGATTATAACCCAAGAAAATAAAGTTGGAATTTCGTTGCAGAATTATGTGCGGATTGAATATCTTCTATTGAATACAAAGGGACTCAAGCCTGATAACAGCACCATAACGGCAGGACTGCCCCACCAAAAATCACTGCAATGATTACCAGGATAATATATAGCGCCTCCCGGGCCTCTTGATACTCTGCCAATGCTATGACCAGTACAACCCAATATATCGGTAAACCGTTCAAAAATGTCGATGCTGAGGACAAGCTCACAGGCGCGACCAAGTATATAACTGACATGCGTTTCGATAACATGGCCTGGGCATATCCCATTTTCTCCACGGTACCCTTTGGCGCCGTTAGGCAGATCGACCTTAAGGCCGCCCGGTCGGTGCCCGGCTATATCGATGTAATTCTGGCGGAGCGCATCCCCGGCGAAAATCAGGTGGGCGTTATTGTCGAGGACCAGCCGTTGCTGGCCGGGAAAACAGTGCGCTTTATAGGCGATGTTATCGGTATCGCGGTGGCCGAAACAGCCGCAGCTGCCCACCGGATTGCAAAACTGGTGGAGATCACCTACACGGAATACGAGCCGTATTTCAGCATCGCGGAGAGTGAATCTGCTACTTCCCAATTTATACACGAAACCAACATCGCCTGTTCTCACCGTATTCTCAAGGGCGACCCGGCTGCCGCCTTCCGGAAATCCGATTTGATCGTCGAAGCGGAATTCAGTACGGGCAGCCAGGAACACTTCTATCTGGAACCACAGGGCTGTGTCGCCTTCCCCGAAAAGGACGGCCAGATAGTTGTCATGGGCTCGTTGCAGTGCCCCTATTATGTGCAGAAAGCGGTGGCCCGGGCGCTGGGCCGGCCCCTGGACGGCGTGCGGGTGATCCAGGCGCCCACCGGGGGCGCCTTCGGCGGCAAGGAAGATGTTCCATCGGAGTTGGGCGCTCGCGTTGCCCTGGCTGCCTCGTTGATCAACAGACCGGTAAAAATGATCTATAAACGATCAGACGACATTCAAATCACAAGCAAGCGCCATGCTTTCAGTATGCGTTACAAGGTCGGTGTGATGCGTGACGGGACCCTGCAGGCCGCGGAAATCACACTGCAATCGAACGCCGGGGCCTACGCCACCTTGTCATCGGTGGTTTCGTATCGCTCTACCATGCAGTCCATGGGGCCTTATGTGGTGCCCAATATTCGGGTGAATTCCACAGCTTATTACACCAACCTGCCACCGGCCGGCGCTTTCCGGGGCTTTGGTTCCCCCCAGGTTGCTTTCGGCCATGAGCGGATGATGGATCTGATCGCTGACCGGCTGGATATGGACCCGGTACGTCTGCGGCTGAAGAATGTCCTTAAGGTAGACGCAAAGACCATCACCGGCCAGCAGCTGTCCGCCAGCGTTGGCGCTGAAGAAACTATCCGTCAGGCTTGCAGGATCTCCTCCTGGGAAACTAATCAGGCAACCGGCTCCACCGACGGGCGCTACCGCTACGGCCAAGGCATCGCAGCGTCTATTTACGGAAACTGCCTGGGCGCAGCCGGCTGGCACATGGACGGCGCGGGAGTCAATATCAGCATCCAGCGCGACGGAACCGTGAAGGTAGCCTTTGGCCTTGCCGAAATGGGCCAGGGTGCCCTGACCGTGGTTGCGCAAATGACTGCCGAAGCCCTGGGAATTGATCACCGGCGGGTCGTGGTGCTGCTCACGGATACCAATAGCGTTCCAGACAGCGGTCCCTCCGTGGCCAGCCGCAATGTGGTGATGACCGGCAACGCCATCCGTGACGCGGCCTCCAAATTGCTGCCCATACTCAAGGCCGCGGCCGCCGAATTGCTCGGATGCGGGGCAGATGATGTAACCATCGGCTCCGATCTGGCAACCGACAGCAAAACCGGTACAGAAGTTGGATTTGCTGAACTGGCGGATTATCTCTATCGCGGCAATCAACCCACCGAGATGCGCGGCTGGTGGCACGTGCCGCAGCTGGACTTCGACCCGGATACCGGCCAGGGCGAGGCTTATTTCACGTACTCCTACGCCACCCACGTAGCCAGAGTACAGGTGGACACGTTGACCGGGCAGGTGCAGGTCCGGGGCGTGTGGGCCGCCCATGATGCGGGAACCGTCATCAATCCGGCGGGCCTGGAAGGGCAGGTCGAAGGCGGTGTGGCCCAGGCCACCGGCTGGGCCTTGACCGAAAATATTCTGGTTGACCGGGGACAGATTATCACATCCAACCTGTCTACCTATCTACTGCCTACAGCCCTCGATGCGCCGCCGGTTGAGACCGTGGCCGTGGAAGACCCGGACCCCCGGGGGCCCTGGGGCGCCAAAGGGGTGGGCGAACCGGCTTTTATACCGGCAGCGCCGGCTATTGCCAATGCCATCAGTAATGCGCTGGGCGTGGAAGTTTATGAACTGCCCCTCACACCGCCGAAGGTCTTGCAGCTGCTGGAAGAGCAGGAACCGACAGCAGGTATGCCATGAAGCGGCTGGCGCTGACCCAGGCCAGGATTATTAATCCGGGTGGTTCCCCGGTCTACCTGGATGAGGGCATCATCGTAAT
>DAOWIJ010000104.1 GCA_030640955.1 Fidelibacterota bacterium | reverse complement strand
GTTCCGTCAACACGCAGTCGTCCAAGTTTATTTGTGGCCGCAATTGTCAGGTCAACATTACCCATTGCACCGGGTGGACGACCAAGAAAGCGATATAACCTTTCGATATCAATGCGTCGCGATGATGAAATATGCATATTATAGTTGCGTCCATCAACCCAGGTACCGGCCAGGGCGAATTCGCCGCCGGCAACCTGCACATTAACCGGTTGCAGTTTGGCCCCGGTTCCGTCCAGGGCCAGCATTACTGGAGGCACGCTCAAGAACTCCGAATTGCGGATAACAGTCAACGTATCGAGGAATAAACCAGGGGTACCAGATAAGGACAGATAGCCACGTGTATCAAGTTTGTCGAAACCTTGATAAAGCCTGATTGAAGAGGCCTGCACGGAATCTCCCTGGAAGATAAATTCAGCTTCACCACCTTCGGCACGAAGACCTGCAAAATCCAGATCACCGCTGGAGGCCATCAGGCGACCTCTAACACTGGAAAAAGCCTTATCGAACACGAACTGAATAAAACTCTGGCCAACGGTTATCGATTTATAACGCACATCCGAGAGCATGACGGCGCCCGTCAAAGCAGGATCCCGCCAAAGACCGTTACCCCATAACCGGCCATGCGCCTGGCCTTGAATAATCGGAAGACCGACAGCGGCCAGCAACGAGGCCAAGGTATCCGTCTGCAGATACAGCTCCAGATCAATCTGTTCGGTTACCTGATCAAAAGAGCCGCGCACCTTGAATTGGCTGCCGGCAAATACTATGGAGGTGGAATCTCCAACTATCCAACGGTTATCCTCCATGTTCACCAATCCACTGACCTCGGCCAGCGAAACACCCTGATATTCCAGGCTATCGAGGTTCAATTTTAACTGCAGCGAATCAAGTGACCCGCTTTCCCAGCGGGCCAGGACTCCGGCTGAGCCGTTAACCACTATTGCGGGGGCATTGGGGAAAAAATCAATCAGGTTGAAGCCGGTGAACTGAGCCTCCACATTAGCTGCGCCAGACATGTCCACGGCGCCACGAAGCTCTACTCTCTGGGCCCCACGAGCTATCAGGGCATAAGATAAACCCACTTTTTCATCGATCAGGCTGATATCGACAAGGGCACTATCCAGAGCATGGCCCCGCCAGTTCAAATCCAGGTATAATCGCGCAATCAGGCTATCGGCCGTCCCCCTCACCTGGCCGTAGGTGCTCCCAGCCGTCAGCCACGGAGGTAAATCAATACCTGGCGGCAACTGCTCAGATTCAATATCGACTGCAATGTTCAGTGGTTCAGCCCGTTCCAGCTGCCCAGTGGTGTTAACCGTATAGTCCAGGTAAGACAGCAAACCGTTTTGAATATTGATGTGTTCGTCATCGACTGTGATTAACTCCGCCCTGAATTGCAGCGTATCTTCAAGCAGACTATTCGATAGTTCCAGGTCCATATTGCCAAGGTTGAGCACGCCGTTTATATCTACCGCTCCATTCAGGCGCAGCCAGCTTCGCTGATCACCCTGGATAATCAAGCCATCCCGCAAAGTCAAATTACCCACCGTAATCCACGGCAAATCAGCCACTTGAACAGCAGGCCAGGGTGAATGCCCGCCAGCCTGAGGTAGTCGCACTACCAGCTTTTCAATTGCTACTTCATCGAAAGAAAGGTCGCGCTTCAGTAAGCGCACGAAATCAATATCTAGCCCCGTATTCTCGAGTGAAACGGCGAACCGGCCGTCTCTAGCTTCAATCACTATCTGCTGGAAAGTGAACAGATCGAATACGTCGCCCTCGAAACCGGTATAAGATATGCGCAGGTCGTAAGGCTCTAAGTACAAACGATTTGCATAAAACTGGAAGTACCGGGTCATGATGCTGGGGAAAAAGATGATCAGGGTGGCGGATCCCAGGGCGAGGAACACCAGCGCACGCCATATGAAAGCCCAGCTCTTTTTCCAGATAATCTTCAATGAAGCATCCAATCGGTTAAAGTTACGACCAGTCTACATATTACAAAAGAGGACGGGCAAATCAAATCACCCGTCCTCAATATTAATGGGGCAGAATCTGCTTATTTATCGTCGTCTACGACCTCAAAGTCAGCATCTTCAATCTCACTATCATCGGGCTCATCACCGGTTTTTTCTGATTCGTCCGTCTGTTTACCGGAAGCTTCATCGGTCTTGGTCTCGGCATACATTTTGGTAGCCAGCTCAGACCAGACCTTATTCACGCTATCGATCGCCTCCTGAATATCACCGGTGTTTGAACCGGCATTGGCCTTCTTGAGCTGCTCGATAGCTTCATCAAGCTGAGTTACATCGCTCTCAGCCAGTTTATCCTTGAATTCCTTAATCTGGTTTTCCGTCTGATGAATCAGCTGGTCGGCGTTGTTGTGCAGCTCGACTTCTTCTCTCTTGGCCTTATCTTCTTCCTCGTGAGACTGGGCATCTCGACGCATGGCTTCAATCTCTTCGTCTGATAAACCTGTAGCGGCCTCGATGCGGATACTCTGTTCCTTGCCGGTGGCCTTGTCCTGGGCCGTTACGTGCAAGATACCGTTGGCATCTATATCGAATGTGACTTCGATTTGTGGCACACCGCGAGGAGCGGGAGGAATTCCGTCCAGGTGAAAGCGACCGCTGGTTTTATTGTCAACCGCCATGGATCGTTCACCTTGCAAAACATGAATCTCTACCGATGGCTGGCTGTCCGATGCCGTAGAAAATATCTGACTCTTCTTGGTTGGGATAGTGGTGTTAGCTTCGATGAGCCGTGTCATCACACCGCCCAGGGTTTCAATGCCCATGGAGAGGGGCGTCACGTCAAGGAGCAGGACATCTTCCACCTCGCCACCCAGCACGCCACCCTGAATAGCGGCGCCCACCGCGACAACTTCATCGGGATTCACCCCTTTATTGGGTTCTTTTCCAAAGATGTCCTTAACGATCTGTTGTACTTTCGGAATGCGTGTACTGCCACCAACCAAAATCACCTCATCGATGTCGGTGGGCTTCAGGTTGGCATCTTCCAGCGCTTTCAGGCACGGCTCTTTCAGTCTGTCGAACAGGCCGGTATTCAGATTCTCAAATTTGGCCCTGGTCAGCTGCATATTCAGGTGCTTGGGGCCTGACGAATCAGCAGTAACGAAAGGCAGATTGATGTCAGTCTGAATGGCGCTGGAGAGTTCGATCTTGGCTTTCTCGGCCGCTTCTCTTAAGCGTTGCAAGGCCATGGCGTCTTTACGCAGATCAATACCTTCGTTCTTCTTGAACTCGGCCGCCATCCAGTCGATCACAGCCTGGTCCACGTCATCACCACCCAGATGAGTATCACCATTGGTTGATTTTACTTCAAAGACTCCGCCACCCAGTTCCAGGATGGAAATGTCAAAGGTACCGCCGCCAAAATCGAATACGGCGATCTTCTCATCGGCTTTCTTGTCGAGACCATAAGCCAATGCTGCGGCCGTGGGCTCATTGATAATCCGACGCACATTCAGGCCGGCGACTTTACCTGCATCCTTGGTCGCCTGACGCTGGGAATCGTTAAAGTAGGCCGGCACGGTAATGACGGCATCGGTGATCTTGGTGCCCAGGTGCTCCTCAGCATTCTGCTTGATCTTCTGGAGGATCATGGCGCTGATTTCAGGCGGCGTGTGCTTCTTGTCGCCTACTGAAATGATAACCTCACTCTTGGACCCTTTCTCAACTTTATAGGATACCTCCTTCTTTTCCTGGGTAACCTCATTATACAGTCGGCCCATAAAGCGTTTGATCGAATAGACCGTATTCTCCGGATTGGTAACAGCCTGGCGCTTGGCCGGCTGTCCCACCAGGCGGTCGCTGTTACTGGTGAAGGCAACCATGGAAGGGGTAGTACGTCCACCCTCGGAATTCTCGATCACAACCGGAGAACCACCCTCCATAACCGCCACGCACGAATTTGTGGTTCCCAAGTCGATGCCAATTATTTTGCCCATAGCTAAATCTCCATAAATAATTTTACTATCTTGAGTACAATAATGGTGCCCATCCCGATTATGCTGACATTTTGTCAGATAATCTCGGTGTAGTGCGGATATTCCTGTAATAAGGGAAGGCGGGACAGTAAACTATTCGGTTTCCTGGGCCACTGGGAGGTCGGAGTCTTTTTTTCCTGAGATCTTCTGCGTAAAGTTTAATTTTTTCCCCCGGGCAGTTATAGAAATCTTGCCCTCTTCAATAAACTGCCGGTTCAGGAATTTTTCAGCTATCACATTCTCTATCTGCGCCTGGATGACGCGGCGCATGGGACGAGCACCGTAGGCTTTATCATAGCCCTCATTAATGATCAGCTCCTTGGCAGACTTGGTGATTGAGCACTGGACTCCTTTCAAGGCCAGGTTATTAACCAGGTCCTGCAGTTGGAGATCAACAATCTTGTATAAGTGATCCTTGGTCAGCGAATTAAAGAAAAAGGTGTCGTCGAGCCGGTTTAAAAACTCCGGATTGAAAATCCGTTTCACTTCGCCTTGCAGCTCCATACGGATCTTCTGGTCATCAGGCTCGTTGGAAGCCCCGAATCCATAACTGCCGCCTTCCAGCCCTTTGATACCCATGTTGGATGTTAGGATAATGACCGTATTGCGAAAGTCTACCTTACGACCGAGACTGTCAGTAATCGTGCCATCATCAAGGATCTGCAACAGAATGTTAAACACATCGGGATGAGCCTTTTCAATCTCATCAAACAGTACCACCGCGAAGGGGTTGCGGCGTACTTTTTCGGTGAGCTCTCCACCATCCTCAAAGCCTACATAGCCCGGTGGGGCACCGACCAGCCGGGAAACGTTGAAACGCTCCATGTATTCCGACATATCAAAACGTATTAATGCGTCACTGACGCTGAACAAGCTTTCTGACAGAACTTTGGCCAGCTCGGTTTTGCCCACACCAGTGGGGCCCAGGAATAGAAACGAACCGATGGGGTGTTTGGGGTCTTTCAGGCCGGTACGGGCGCGTTGAATTGAGCGGGCTAATTTGTGAATGGCTTCATCCTGGCCCACCACCCGCTGCTTGAGAAGATCCTCCAGATGCAACAGACGGTCCATCTCCTTTTCGGCCACTTTATTAACCGGAATACCGGTCATCATGGCTACCGTGTCGGCTACGTCGTCTTCATTCACCTCTGGCCAGGAGCCGGGATCCTCATCAGCCCACTGTTGCTGAAACTGTTCAATTTTCTCCACCACCCGCCGTTCAGTGTCGCGGAACCTGGCGGCCTGTTCAAAATCCTGCTGACTGACTACCTGCTCTTTTTGCCGCCGGATATCTTCCACCTCTTTCTCAAGGTCCATCAGCTCCGGTGGCACAACGAGAGTGTTGATGTGGATACGGGCGCCGGCTTCATCCAAGACATCGATGGCCTTATCCGGCATGAATTTATCCGTGATATAGCGTTCACTCAGATTGACGCATGCTTTGATGGCGTCATCGGTATAGCGCACATGATGATGATCGGCGTAGCCTTTCTTCAGCCCCTCAAGTATTTTCAGGCAGTCCTCGTTGTTTGGCTGGTTCACCAGCACCTTCTGGAAGCGACGCTCCAAAGCACCGTCTTTCTCAATATGGCGACGGTACTCATCCAGGGTTGTGGCGCCAATGATCTGAATCTCACCGCGCGACAGGGCTGGTTTGAACATGTTGGCCGCGTCAAGGGAGCCACTGGCGCTGCCGGCGCCCACGATAGTGTGGAGTTCGTCAATAAAGACGATTACATTTTTGGCCGTTTCCAATTCCTGCATCAGGGCCTTCAACCGTTCCTCGAACTGGCCACGATACTTGGTGCCCGCCACCAGGCTGCCTAAATCAAGGGCCAGAATGCGCTGATTATGGAGCACCCGCGGAACCTCCCGGGCCAGGATTTTCAGCGCCAGCCCCTCAACAATGGCGGTTTTGCCCACACCAGGCTCGCCAATCAGGACCGGATTATTTTTCTTGCGCCGTGACAGAATCTGTGCCACCCGCTCGATTTCCTGATGGCGCCCGATCACCGGATCGAGAGCCGATTCGGCTGCCAGGGCAGTTACGTCGCGGCTGAAATGATCCAGGGTAGGAGTAGTGCTTTTTTTGGGCTTGCGTGGTCCCCGCCGCGTTTTAATAGTTGACTTTTGCTGGCTGGCAATCCTCTGCCGGACCGCATCGTAATCAATGCCGTAGCGGGACAAGACATCGCTGGCCACGCCTTCCGCCTCTTTGGTGAGGGCCAGCAGCAGGTGAATATCGTCGCCTACATCCTCATTCAACGCCTTCGCTTCCGTGAAAGCGGTCCTCAGGATACGTTCAGCTCTCCGCGTCAGGGGCAGATGACCCAGAGTCAGCGTACCCCCCGAGGAGCGCACCATTTCCTCGATCTCGTTCTTGAGTTCCTGGATACTGCTCACCAGCGACATGAGTATTTCGAAGGCCCGGCCCTGTCCTTCCTTGATAATTCCGAGCATGAGATGCTCGGACCCTACATAGCTGTGTCCCAGCCGAAGGGCCTCCTCTTTGGCGTTCTTGAGGATATCCTGAACCAGTTTTGAAAAATTCTCTTTCATGCTCATAATGTCTTTTGCGACTGCGTCAATTTAGTTGGTAGCGCCATCATCGGGCAACCTGATCAGCTCGCTTTACCAACCCGTTTTCAAGCAGTAAAGTGTAATCGGCGCGGGATGCAACCGTGGAACTGTGGGTGGCAATCAGGAAAGACTGACCATGCTGCTTCCTTAAATGCCCTATAAGTTCCATGACTACCTCGCCATTCTCACTATCCAGATTTCCAGTAGGTTCATCTGCAAACACAATGCCAGGCTCGTTCGCTAAAGCCCTGATTACCGCCACTCGCTGGCGCTCACCACCGGAAAGCTGGCTGGGAAAATGCTCCTTGCGGTCATTCAGGCCAGTCAATTCCAGCAGGTGTTTCAGAAAATCCAGCCGCTGCCCTTCGACTTGTCCCGACAATCTGACCGGCACCTCCAAATTTTCCCAGACCGAGAGCTCGGGCAACAAATGGTGAAACTGGAAAATGAAGCCAATGTTCCGGTTTCTGAAGCTGGAGAGCTGTTCATCCGCGAGGTCGGTTACATTAACGCCATCAAACAGGACTTCGCCCCGATTAGCCCGGTCAAGCGTACCCAGAATATTGAGCAAAGTCGATTTGCCACTGCCGGAAGCTCCCCGCAAGGCCACGATTTCGCCAGCTTGAACCTGCAGGCTGACGCCCTTAAGTATCTGTAGAACGCTATGGTCCAGCTGATAGTTCTTGTAAATGTCGGTTGCGGTCAGATTAATCATATTTATTTCTGATAATTTACTGCCTGGCCGGGATCGATGTTGGCCGCCTGTCTGGCCGGGTACCAGGCTGCCAGCATACAAAGCAGGATGGCAGCGACTGTCACCAGGGCGAAGTCGGTCCACTGTAATGCAATAGGCAAGCCGCCGTCGGCATACAGGCCGCCAGGGCCGGGAATGAAACGGTAGCGGACCTGGCCCAACCCGATGATTCCACCAAGAGCAACACCCATACTTGCGCCTGCGACCCCCACTATCAATCCCTGAATCATAAATAATCGCTTTATGTAGCGCTTGCCGGCGCCAAGGGACCGCAATATGCCGATCTCCCTGTATTTTTCCATGATCGTCATCACCATGGTACTGGTAGCGTTGAAAGTCGCCACCAGGATGATCAACAACAGTACCGCCGCACTGCCCAGTTTCTCCATTTTCATGGCCGTAATCAGATCCGTGTGGTCGGTTTCCCAAGTGCGCAATTGCCAGTCAGCGAGCTGTTCCAACTCCGCCACCAATGCGTTATTATCTGAACCACCGACGGTCTCGATGGTCAAACCTACCATTTGCCGCAGATTGGGAATCAGCCGCAGCGCCGCTTCAAAATCCAGATACAGATAAGCATCATCAAAGTCCAGTACGCCAAACTGAAAGACGGCCTGCACCCGGGCTTCCAGTTGTGGCGGCGTCGGATCAGCCAAGGAGATATCCAGCGGTGACAGCAGCTTCACCTGATCGCCAGCGAACAAACCCAACTTGTCCGCCAGAAGGGCGCCGATCAGTATGCCGTGGCCCGTGGGCTGGTATACCATTTCATCCTGTATTTTACCGGCGAAGCGTTCCACCACCTGGCTGAGGTCGGGTACTATCCGGGCCATCACCAGCCGGTAGCCGCGATCCGATTTAATGACCAGTTTCCGCTCGGCATACTGTTGGGCCGGGATTCCGATTTCAGCCAGATCGGCGGCGGTTTTCCCGGCGTCTGCCCGCTTTGATACAGGTAGTAGTATCAGATCGTTTTCAAATTGTCTCAGGCTGCCGTAAACCTGCTGTTCAAAGCCGTTCAGAATGGACATTGAGAGAACCAGTACCGCGGTGCCCGCCGCCACTCCACCGATAGAGAGCATGGCGCTCCAGCTGAGGCTGCGGCGCTCCTGCCGCCAGATGAGCATGCGCCGGGCCAGTTTCCAGGAGCTATTCATAGCGCAGTGACTCCGCCGGGCTGATAGCGGCCGCCTTCCTGGCAGGCCAGCCGGACATGAGGATGGTCAGTCCCAGCGCAATGAGCGGAATACCCGCCAGCGCCTCCCAGGACCACATCACCGGCAGCGCGTCCATGAAATAGATGTCCGAGTCAAGGGACAGGACCTGAAGCTTCTGCTGCAACAAGCCCAGCGCCAGGGCCAGCACAATCCCTGCCACAGTACCTATCAGGCCAACGAGCCCTCCCTGATAGAAAAATATCTTCCTGATCCTCCGGCGGCTGAAGCCCAGACTGCCCAAAATACCTATGTCCCTTTGCTTTTCAAGCACTACCAACCCTAGAGTGCTGAGAATATTCAATAATGCCACCAATGCGATGAAGCCGAAGATTACCAGGATCGGGAACTGCTGACCCGTCAGCCAGGCGAACAGGCCGGCGTGGCGCTCCTTCCAGGAAGTGAGATAGTACGAATAGCCGATTTGCTGTTCCAGCTCGGCGGCTACGGCACCGGCTTGATTCCGGTCCACCAGATTGATAATGGCCCGTGATGGTGGCGTGTCTATCCCGAATAGCTCCTGAGCATGGTCCAGGGCGGTGAACGCCAGCAGCTCATCGTACTCCACCATGCCGGAACGATAAGTGCCGGCCACATTGAAAGTCTGGCCGCGGATTCCCTGGTTTTCGAGGATGTAACCGATGTCGAACAGATAGACCTTTTCACCTGGGGAGACGTGGAGACTCTGAGCCAGTTTCTCACCCAGTATGATCTGGGCGGTTGCACCGGCCTGCGGTAAGGTACCGGTGGTCAAGTAGGCGTTAACGTCGATGGCCTGCTGCAATTTGTGGAAATCGGCTCCCATAAGCAGTACACCATCGGTCAGGGTACCCTTGCGAATCAGGGCATGGGACGTGAGGTAGGGCGTTATGGAAACCACCGCCGGGTGCGATGCTATTACCTGGTACACGCTATCAGGTATCGGCATTCCCGTGCCAAAGGCATTTGCCAGGCGCAGGTGCCCATCCATGGCGGCCACTTTATCTTCAACGGCGGATGTGAAACCACGCATCACGCTAAGGGTGAGGATCAAGGCCGCGACGCCGATAGCCAGCCCGGTCATGCCCAGGTAGCCGATGAGCGAGATAAAGCCGTAGGCATGCTTGCTGCGCAGGTAGCGGGCAGCTATTAGGCGTTCGGGACTCACCTGCTCCGGGGGCGCATGGCCGGAAATAGGATGACATCTTTGATTGAGTCCTGGCCGGTGAGCAGCATCACCAGGCGGTCGACACCGATACCTACGCCACCTGTGGGCGGCATGCCATACTCCATGGCCTCGATGAAATCTTCATCAAGTGTCTGAGCTTCTTCATCCCCCGCACTACCCAGCTTGGCCTGGGCATTCAGACGCTGCCGTTGATCGATGGGATCATTCAACTCGGTGAAGGCATTGGCGAACTCCATACCGGCAATAAAAAGCTCAAAACGCTCCACAATATTGCTGTTACCATCACGGTGCAGTTTGGCTAAGGGCGAGATGGCCTTGGGGTAATCCACCACGAATGTGGGTTGAATGAGCTGGGGTTCCACCGCCAGACCGAACAGCTTGTCCACCAGCTGCCCGTAATTGAGTCCTTCGGGAATCTCGGGGAACTGCCGCCGCGCCAGGCGCCGGAGTTCACCTGGCTCAGTGACCTGGCTTACATCGATACCTGAATATGTGTTCATTAATTCATGGAATGCGATTCTGGCAAATGGCGCGGCAAGGTCCACCTCCTGGCCCTGGAAAGTCAGCTTGGTGTGACCTACCCTTCGGGCAACATCTCGAACCAGGCTTTCCGTAAAATCCATACAGTCGTTGTAATCGACAAAAGCCTGGTAATACTCGAGGGCCGTGAATTCCGGATTATGGTTCTTGTCCATGCCTTCATTACGGAAGTTCTTGGCCATCTCATACACCTTTTCAAATCCACCGATAATCAACCGCTTCAGATAAAGTTCATCGGCGATGCGCAGGTAAAGCTGCCGGTCGAGGGCGTTATGGTGAGTAACAAAAGGCCTGGCTGAGGCGCCTCCGTACAGCGGCTGCAGGGCGGGCGTCTCCACTTCAACAAAATCGTTTTCATCAAGGATATCGCGCAGGGCCTTGATAATCGCCGCCCGCTTGACGAAGATATCCTTTACACCAGGATTGACGATCAGGTCCAGGTAGCGCCGCCGGTAGCGGTTCTCCTTGTCATCAAAGGGATCAAAGATTTCGCCGTCCTTTTCCTTCATGCCGGGGGGCGGGCGGAGACTCTTTGAAAGCAGCTCAAAGGTTGAGGTCTCCAGAGTGACTTCCCCTGTGCGCGTACGAAAGACCCTGCCCCTGGCGCCCACAAAATCGCCCAGATCGATGCGGCCAAAGATTTTCTTATAGGCTTCCTCGCCAACTATATCGCGCTTGACATAAATCTGTAGTTTACCGGCCCTATCCTGCACGTGGGCAAAGCTGGCCTTACCCATGCGGCGCAGAGAAACGATTCGGCCGGCAATCGAAATATCGTCGGGGAACTGGTCATCCGGCAGGTCCAGCAGGTCCGAGCTGTGGTGTGTGACCTCATACTTATAGGGGAAAGGGTCATAACCCTCGGCCTTCAGCTCATTGAGTTTTTCCAGCCGGATGCTTCGGAGTTCTTGCAGGGTTTTCTGGATCGGCGGCATGAATTTGTTATCCTGTCTGTTGATATGCCAGATGTTACTTTTGGGTCGCCGGCCTGGCATTTTGCAGCAAAAAGGCCCGCAGAAAACTATCGATGTCACCGTCCATGACCGCCTGGATATTACCCGACTCCTCCTTGGTGCGGTGATCTTTTACCATCGTGTAGGGCTGAAACACGTACGAGCGAATCTGGCTGCCGAAGGCCACGTCCATTTTGGTTTCTTCCATCTTCTGTTTCGCGGCATCCTGCTCTGCCCGCCTCAAATCGTAGAGGCGGGATTTGAGGATTTTCATGGCGGTAGCTTTGTTCTTCATCTGGCTGCGTTCATTCTGGCACTGCGCCACTATGCCGGTGGGGATGTGGGTAATCCTCACAGCCGAATCGGTTTTATTAACGTGCTGCCCACCGGCGCCGCTGGCCCGGTAAGTATCGATGCGCAGGTCCTTTTCATTTACTTCTATCTCAACATTGTCTTCGGCCGCGGGATACACAAAAACGGACGCAAATGAGGTGTGTCTTCTGGCCTGGGCGTCGAACGGCGAGATGCGTACCAGGCGGTGCACACCCGCCTCGGCCTTTAAATAACCATAGGTGTGCTGACCCTTTACTTCAATGGTCACGTCCTTGATACCGGCTTCCTCTCCCGGTTGAATATCCAGGATTTCATACTGGTAGCCGTGCCGCTCGATCCACCTGATATACAGACGCTGCAGCATGGCCGCCCAGTCCTGTGATTCCGTGCCACCGGCCCCGGGATGAATAGTCAGGATGGCATCTTTCTCATCGTCAGGATCGCTCAACAGGTGGCGAACCTCGGCAAAATCCAGATCGGACCCGTATTGTGATAACGCCTCCAGGGCATCAGACGCCGCTTCACCGGATCCTGCTTCCTGGAGAAGTTCCAGGTGTATCTCTACCTCGTCATGAAATTCGCGCAATCGCTCCCACATCCGGAGCTCTTTTTCAAGCCTGCTGATTTTCTTCAGGACGGTCTGGGCCGACTTCTGATCGTCCCAGAAGCCCGGCTCGGCCGTTTCCGATTGCAGCGTGGTGATCCGGTCTTTTAATTCGGCGAGGTCAAAGGTACCTCCAAAGTTCCTGGTAGCGCGGCTCCAGGGTTTGAAAGTCATCGCGATATGATTCGAAGGTTTTACTCATTATAATTACTACGGAAATAACTGATGCTAAAGTTCGAAGTGTTTGTCATCAAATGGTAGCTTGAAATGGGCCGGACAACTTATGGGTGCTTCGGTAAAGGTCACTCACCGCCGCTGATCGATACCAGCCGGTTCAAATGCCCCCTGAGATCAGCCTCATCCAGATCACGGTGAAAATGACCGTCGACTGCCAGGGAGACCTGCCGTTTCTCCTCGGATACCACCACTACCAGGGCATCGGATTCCTCCGTTAATCCCAGCGCCGCCCGGTGCCGGGTACCCATGTCAACAGCCACGGTTTCGCTTTCGCTCAGGGGCAGAATGCTTTTGGCGGTTTCAACCACCTCGTTCTGGATAATAGCGGCGCCATCGTGCATGGGCGAGGCAGGATTAAAAAGCGATATGAGCAGCTCCCTGGAGATATCGGCGTGCAGGGAAATACCGTTTTCTTTATAGACACGCAAACCGGAGTCACGCTGAATCACCATCAAACCTCCCCAACCGCGAGCGGCAAGCTCAAAAGCCCCGTTGACGACTGCATCAATAGTCTGGTCGCCTGCGCCTCGAAGTAGTCCCCGAATAATCGGCATCTGGCCGATATACACCAGCAGGCGGCGCAATTCCGGCTGGAACAGGATCACAAACGCCACCACCCAGACCGTCTGGACCATACGCATCAACCAGGAAAGGGCGTTCAGGTTGAGTAGCCGGGCCAGCAGTGATACTACCACCAATACAATCAGTCCCAGCAGCATCTGGCCCGCCCTGGTGTTCTTAAAATACTGATACAGCACGTAAAACAGCCACGATACAACCATGATATCGATCACATCGAACAGCGATACAGGGACAAATCCGACTTTAAACAGCTCAAGATTCATAAGGACGCCCTCATTCCCTGGTGGACCACGCGGGCCTTTAGCGCCGGCCGTACGTCGTGGACGCGTAAAATTGAGGCGCCGTTTGCCATGGCAATCGTACCGGCAGCCACCGATTCATCAATTCTTTCCGGGGGGTTATCTCCAGCAGAATTCTGCAGGAATGATTTTCGCGAGGCGCCCACCAGTAAGGGGCGGCCGAACACTTTCAGCTCCCGCAAACGCCGCAATATCTCGTAATTATCACGGCGGCTTTTCCCAAATCCTATGCCCGGGTCCAGGATAATCCGATCTGCGCTCACTCCGGTTTTCAGCGCCACGTCCAAACGCTCGCTGAAGAAGTGATGCAGATCATCCATCAGTAATTCATACTGGGGGTTGGACTGCATGGTTTTCGGTACCCCCTGCATGTGCATGAGAATGTAAGGACAGCCGATCGTGGCAACCAGTTCCAGGATCTCAGGATCATGGCGGCCGCCGCTGACATCGTTAACCAGCTGGGCTCCCGCTTCCAGGGCGGTCCGGGCAACGGGGGCCTTCTTTGTATCGACGGATATCGGCAGCTCGCAATTGGCGCTCAAGCGCTCGATAACCGGCAATATGCGAGCCATTTCCCGGTCAGCTGGAACAGAGTCCGAACCGGGCCGTGTTGACTCGCCACCGACATCGATTATATCCGCGCCATCCGCGACCATCTTTAGGGCATGCTCAACAGCCATATCCGGATCAAGATACTCCCCGCCGTCACTGAAGGAATCATCCGTCACATTCAGGACTCCCATAATCAGCGGCAGGTTTTCCGGAGTTCCCCCCAGGTCGGCTAGGGGGCCTGGGATATGGCTGTGCTTGCCGTTGTCACTGCTCAGGAAATCGGCCAATTCACGGGCCAATGATTTGAGGCCGAACGGCTGTGACTTGAGTTTGGGTACCAGTTGGTCCAATTGCTTCCGGGTGCCCATGATAAGCGCGTCACCCGGTTCGGGATCGCCCAGGATAACCTGCTGGCCGGTAGCACATTCGCCACCAAGGCTGAGCAGTTCCTGCTTCAGAATGTTCGCCGCGGGGGATTTAAGGCCTCTGACCCGTATCAGGTGGAAGCGTGATTTGGGCATCATGATCCCGCTTCCGCCACGGTCAACGTTTAACGAATCGAACTCATTCTGTATATCCTGAGCCGAATCAGTTATTATTTCACGAATAGCGGTCAAGTAATTAGCTCTTAGCGTCCTCTTTTGAAACTGCCTGTGCCTTTGATTTAGCTTTCACTTTGCCATCTGTAGCCGATTTTCGCTTGGCGGATTTTCGGCTTTTCTTCTTGCCGTTGACAGAAGATACCAGCTGCAGCGGTTTCCCATCAAATAGCCGGGGGATATCATCGCCGTGCAGAGTCTCGTGTTTCAACAGAGCTTCGCCCAGCAGCCGGAGCTGGTCAATATTGTCGGTGATGATCTTTTTGGCGTGCTTTTCAGCATCGCGGACGAAGGCCTTGATCTCATTATCGATAGTGCGGGCGGTTTCCTCGCTGACATTTTTGGCTTGCTGTATCTCCCGGCCGAGAAACAGTTCCTGATCGGTTTTACCGAGCGTGGTGGGACCAACTTTATCGCTCATACCCCATTCCACCACCATGCGGCGCGCCAGGTCCGTAGCTATTTCCAGATCGTTGCCCGCTCCGGTGGTCATTTCGTTGAAAATTACCTGCTCGGCTACTCTGCCTCCCATTAATATGTCGAGCCGGCCCATGATGTAAGTACGAGAGTAACTGTGCTTATCATCGATGGGCAGCTGGGCGGTAACACCCAGGGAGCGGCCTCTGGGGATAATGGTGATTTTGTGCAACGGGTCAGCCTCAACAGTATGGTAAGCCACCAGAGCATGCCCCGCTTCATGATAGGCCGTGGTTTTGCGCTCATCTTCGGATAAAATGACGCTTTTGCGCTCAACCCCCATCATCACTTTATCCTTGGCATCCTCAATGTCTTCCATAAAGACTTCATCTTTATTTTTTCTGGCAGCTAAAAGGGCGGCTTCATTGACCAGGTTGGCCAGATCAGCGCCCACCAAGCCCGGTGTGGAGCGAGCCAGTACGCCCAGATCTACGTCCTTTGCCAGCGGGATGTCTTTAGTGTGCACTTTCAGGATACCCTCGCGACCTCTCCGGCCCGGGATATCCACTATGATCTGCCTGTCGAAACGGCCGGGCCGCAGCAGCGCCTTATCCAGCACGTCAGGACGGTTGGTAGACGCCAGCAAAATCACGCCGGTATCGGTCTCGAACCCGTCCATTTCCACCAGCAGCTGGTTCAGGGTCTGTTCGCGTTCATCATGACCGCCACCCAAACCGGCGCCTCGGGTCCGGCCCACGGCATCGATCTCATCGATAAATATGATCGCGGGTGCGTTTTTCTTGCCGTTTTCAAACAGGTCGCGAACCCGGCTGGCGCCCACACCGACAAACATTTCCACAAAGTCGGCGCCTGATAGACTGAAGAAGGGTACCGCTGCTTCACCTGCTACGGCCCGCGCCAGAAGTGTTTTGCCTGTTCCCGGAGGACCCAACAGCAAGGCTCCCTTGGGTATTTTGCCGCCCAGCCGGGCAAAGTGCTGCGGATTCTTGAGGAATTCTATTATTTCCATTAACTCTTCTTTGGCCTCATCAGCGCCGGCCACATCATCGAAGGTTACCTTGGAGCGCTCCGGGGTAACCAGTTTGGCCTTGCTTTTGCCAAAACTGAAAATGCCCGATTGTCCGCCCATTCCACCTTGCATGCGGCGCATAATAAAGAACCAGAAGAAAACAATCAGCAGCAGCGGCCAGGCGCTCCAGATATAATCGAACCAGCCGGGACTTTTATCCTTGAACTCAAACTCGAGGCCGTTTTCCTGCCAGCTCTTTACCAGTTCGCTGTCAACGTACGGCAGGACCGTCTTGAACTCCGAATAACGCTGCACCTTCCCGGTTAAACTGACAGCTTCGAGGGGTTCCTGAAAACGCCCCCGAAACTCATATCCGGTGATAACGGCCGAAGCAACCTGACGATCGCGAACATATTCCTGGAGATCTGTAAAGGTCGCCTGTTTAACTCCGGTATCAGTGGAAAATATACTGGCCAACATGAACGCCAACAGCACGATCGCCAGCCAGCCAAGACTGGTTTTGAAGGCGCGGCCCATCTGGAAACCACCCGGTAACTGTCCCCCCGGACCTTTACCCTCCGGCGTTTTTTCACCGCTTTTGCCACGACTGCTGGAGGGGGCGGGCTTTACCCGCTTCCTCGGAGGTGGAGACTTTTTCGGGGCCCCTTTCCTTATTTTTTTTCCGCCATCACCTGTTGCCATATCTAATTCTCCTTGAAGGCATACAGCGAACCGAGACCGCGCATTTTCTGATCGGCGTCCAGGCCGTATCCCACCACGAACCGGTTAGGGATGTTAAATCCAACATAATCAAGGGGAAAGTCCAAATTTGCCACTTCCTCCTTCAATAAAAGGGAAACAAAAGTGACTGACGTCGGCCCAGCCTCGGTCATCCTGGCGCGCAGGAATTTAAGGGTCAGGCCGGTATCGACGATATCCTCCACCACGATTACATCGCGTCCGGTAATATCGGCGCTGATATCTTTCAGCAGCCTTACGGTTCCGGATGTGGCGGTATCTTTGCCATAAGAAGATAACTTGATAAAATCCACCTCGAAGTCGATGTCCAGGGCCCTGACCAGATCGGCCATGAAAATGAATGAGCCATTCAGGACCCCGATCATAATGGGCTGTTTCCCACGAAAATCATGGGAAATTGCGTCAGCCAACTCCTTCACACGCCGGTGAATATCGTCTTCCGTGATAGAAATTTCCAGCTTCTGACCGGCAAAACGGCTTGATGCTGGTAATTCCACTTCAGATGTACTTAGTGCTGCCATTTAATTTTCCAGTTCGAATATTCCAGTTGTTTGCGGGGATCCATCAGTCCCGGTACCCAGATGACCCGATCATGCTCATCAGTTACCATCGGCCACTGCTGTTTATCCAGCCTGTTCACGCGCCCGTTGATAAAAATATCACTTACTAATTTCCCTTTACCATGCCGTCCGTTTGCCAGGCGGTCACCACTGTGCCAGCTGCGCAGGCTGAGGGATAAATCATCCACTTTGCCGTCATGGCCGGCAACTTCTAATAAATGACCGCCCCAAGTAGTTTTACCCGGCCGTAATCGCCTGGGTTCCGGAGATACGTTTGCCAGCGGATCAAACAGCAACAGCGCTTCCCGGTCCTTCAGCATTTTTACATTTTTAGTGATGTCAAAAACCTTGCCTGTCTCAGCAAACCGGACAAATTGGCGTAAACTATGCCAGTGTGCCCCACTTAAGCGGTCTGTAGCGGCAAAGTATTGCTCCAACGTGGAGTAAATCGCCAGCCGGAGAACATCGTCTGCCTGAGAGCGAACGGCCTTCAGAGGGAATGAGAGGATCCCCGCAACCGGATCAGCCGTTGACTGCCGCAGCAGTTCTTCTGCCTCTCGGGCACAGCTGTGTTCATATTGCTGGGCCAGTCCCGCCAAACCAGTAAGGGCATCTACCGCGCCGGGATTCTGCCGTCGTAAAGCAGTCAGATCGTCTAAGCGCAGCCGGTTGCGCAGATAGGCCCTATCTTCATTGCTCGGATCCTCGATCCACACCAGATCATGGCCCTGTGCCCAGGTATGCAGCGCCGCGCGGGTGAACTCCAACAACGGCCGGAGAATCCTGCCCCGGCGTGGTCTGATGCCGGCCATAGTGATAAACGGGGCCTGTTGCCTGAGTCGCATCAGGACCGTTTCGGCCTGATCATCGGCATGATGCCCCGTAAGAATCCACTGTGCACCGACATTGTGGGCGATGTTCTCCAAGGCTGCATAACGCTCCCGACGGGCCCAGGCTTCAACCGATTCGGACCCGCGCCCACTCGAATCAAGCTGACAAACGACCAGGGGCACATTGAAGTCTGTGGCAAATGAACGGCAGAAGGTCTCATCATCCGCAGCTGACTGGCGCAGGCGGTGGTTGACGTGTGCCAGCGTAATTTTGCCACCCCTCAGGCGAGCCAGCTCCATCATCGCCCGGGCCAGGACCGTCGAATCCAGGCCGCCGGAAAAGGCCACCAGGCAGTGGGTCTCCTGAAGCGGTACATCCAAATTGTCGAAGTATTTTTCCAGCTCGTGTAAGCTGAAACTCGTTGTCATAACCAGTTCTCCCGGGATATCGTTCCGGCGGTCAGTTTTTAGTGGAGCCCACAGCAGCTGGACCGCCCGGTGGGAATTTACCACCCTCCATTACCACTTCAAGCACTTTCAGCGCGGTGGTAAATCTGTTGAACGGCGGCATAATATATACTCCCTGGGCCGATTTCCTGACTTCCAGGAGCATTTCACGGGCAATTTCAATCCCTTCATCAGCGGCGTTGTCTTCCGCTAGACGCATACGTTCGCGGACATCGTCAGGAATGGTCATGCCGGGTACCTCGTTGTGCAGAAATTCGGCATTACGATAGGATGCCAGGGGTAGTATGCCTATCAGGGCCGGAATCTGCAAGGGCCGGACACTATTCAGGAATGTGTCCAGCAGATCGAGGTCATAAATGGGTTGGGTCATCATGAAATCGGCGCCGGCTTCAATTTTCCTTTTCAGCCGGTCCATCTCCCGATCCGGATTCTGTGCCGCGGGGTTGACGGCTACTCCTATCGTAAACGCGGTTTGCCCCTTCATGGAGCGCCCACCCATATCCAGCCCCTGGTTGAGATTGCGCAGCAGCGTCACCAAACCGATAGCATCGATGTCAAATACGCCTGTGGCTGAGGGATAATCGCCCATCAGCGGCGGGTCGCCAGTGACGGCCAGGATGTTGCGGAACCCAGTGGTGTGGGCGCCCAGCATATCGGACTGCAGCCCCAGTAGGTTACGGTCACGGCAGGAGGTATGCAGAATAGTCTCCAGACCCAGCTCCTTTTCGAGGATCAAGCCCATGGACTGGGCGCTGATCCTGGCAGTGGCCCGGGGACCATCGGCGATGTTGGCCACATCGATGCCGGATTGCTGCAGCAGGCGGGCGCCCTCAGCGGTTTTGGCCAAATCCAACCCTTTGGGGGGATCAATCTCGACACTGACAACAAAGTTGCCTTCCACAAGCTTTTTACCTAGTGGAGAACAGTCTGCTAAAGGCACGACCGGCATACGCTCGGCCTCTTTTGCAGGCTGTACATGTATTACTGACCGCTCGCCTTTACCCAGCGCACGTACGGCTGCCCCCATGGATTTGATATGGGCCGGTGTAGTGCCGCAGCAACCGCCTACAATGCTGGCGCCGGCATTAACAAAACGTTTGGCATATTTGGCGAAATAATCCGCCGTGGCAAAATAAATCAGTCTGCCATCAACGTACTCCGGGTGACCGGCGTTTGGTAAAACCGAGATCGGTTTGTCGGTCAGGGAAGCCATCCGGGTGATGACTTCCAGGAGCGTGCGTGGGCCCACGGCGCAATTGGCCCCCATTATGTCGGCGCCTTTGGCTTCCAGCAAATCCACCACTTCCTGGATGGAGCCTCCGGCCAGGATATTGTTCTCATCGGCAAACGAGAACTGACCGATGATGGGTATGTCGCCGCTCACCTCCCGGGCAGCCTCCAGGGCGATAGCCATCTCACCCAGGCGTGAAATAGTCTCGAATACCAGTCCGTCAACGCCGGCCGCTAACAGAGCGGCGACTTGTTCGGCAAAGGCATCATGGGCCTGGTCCGGGGTAATACCGCGGTTGGCCACAATCGGGCGGCCCAATGGTCCCACCGCTCCGAGTATGAATACATTCTTTTCACCAACGGCTTTGGCGGCATGGCCCACGGCCTTCCGGTTGATCTCGTCAACTTTGCCATCGAGACCGAACTTCTCCAGTTTAAACCGGTTGGCCCCGAAAGTGTTGGTCTCTATAATGTCGGCCCCGGCCTGGATATAGTGCTCGTGAATACTGGTGATCAGCTGGCCTTCATTAAGGTTGAGCTCATCGAAACAGCGGTTTACGAAGACCCCCGACTCGTAGATCATGGTACCCATGGCGCCATCGCACAGCAGTACTTTTTCCTCTACTGCCGCCAGTAAGTCTTTGCGATCAGCAGCCATACTTAGCTTGCCTCCATTGGCCGGTTCTTGAGAAATGGGTTGGCCCGCCGCTCCTGCAAAATTGTGGTGTCTGGTCCGTGCCCCGGCAATACCGTCAGGTCACCGGGCAATGCGGCCAGTTGGTCAAGGGATTCCATTATCTGTCTTTCATTGCCGCCCGGCAGATCAGTGCGTCCGATAGATCCCAAAAAGAGCGTATCGCCAGTGAACAGAAGGCCGTCAATTTCGTAACAGACGCTGCCAGCGGAATGACCCGGTGTGTGGTGCACGCTAATGTCAACGCCTTCGGGAATGGCGGCATGCACCCGGGCGTTCAGGACTAGCTGGTCAGGGGTAATCCAGAGGTCAACTTCGGGCGCCTCCATTACAGGCAACCCAAGCATCAGGCAGGCTTGCGGCAGGTGCGCAAGCTGCTCGCGATCGCCAGCGGGAAAAAGGAAAGCGGCCCCGGTTTCCTTACGCAGCCCCGCAACTGCCCCGACATGATCAACGTGCCCGTGCGTTCCCAGAATACACGCCAGTTCCAGGTTGTTTGTTTCAAGGGCCGCCATGATAAGCGGGAGATCGTCTCCCGGATCGATGCAGAGCGCCTGGTTAGCGCCCCCGGCCCATACCAGGTAAGTATTTTCCTGAAAAGGACCGGTTACAATTGTTTCCCATTCCGTACCTTTAGATTTCATCGAAGAACAATTCCTTCAGGCACTGAATTTTTTCCTCAAAACTACGGGGATAGAGAAACCATTCCGCCACCGACATGGAACTGAGCAGAGAATTGCCATCCTGCGGAGTAAAGGCGAATCCCACAATTTCATGCTCATCCCTTACCTGGAGCGACGGCACCGATACGACCGCCTCATTCAGGATTCTGCCAAAATGGCCGTGGTCACGTCCAAATGAGAATACCTGGTTGGCGGTGGCCTTTTCGGTTAGTGAAATACGGTCATTGGCGTCCAGTTTATCGATGACGTTCTGGAGAGCTGTCGGTTCTTTCACGGTAATATTGAAGTGTATGATGTGCATGTATTGGCTGTTTACCACCATCGCGGAAGAAAACAAATTAAGGTCCAGGCCTTTGGTGGCAAACAGTTCGGCACAGTCCCGGGCATGGTGGGTACCATAAGTTTCATTGGTATGCCTGCCTACTTGTGGCGAGGGCACAAAGGCCGTATCCTGGCTGATATCGTTGGACCGGCGAATTATAACGAAACGGCCCGCCACCAGGTTTTCCGGGGGACTATCTTCCAGAGCCAGCGTCTGAACGAGACCGGCAATATTATGGGTATTGCATGACACCACCTGTATAAAGGAATCCTCCCCTTGCACCAACGCGTCATCATTGATGCCGCGGGCGTACATTTTACCGAATCCGTATTCGCTGCCCTGGGCAATAAAACCACGCGTGTTGTTTCTAAAGCGGTTATAATAATCGATCTTGTTTTTGTGCCCCGATCCTTTAGGTGTGCAATCGATTACCACGGAGGCTTTTTCGATGGCTTCTTCCGTAGCCAGGTCCGGATCCAGACCGATGCTCTTGAAGCCATCCTTAGCATCGGGGTTCACCGCCAGGCGGGCGCCTCGCCGGATCAGATCGCGCACTTTTGAACGGTCACGGGTGAGAGGAGTATTCTTGTGAAAACTCACTTCATCTATACCTAACTGCTCCTGATAATCACAGAGCAGTCCGATCAACGGTTCACCGATGGTGCCGGTACCGACTACGTGGACAATTTTCCGTGCCATAATAATTCCTGTTTTGCTATTCTCAGCGCTGAGAAAGTTGCTTGCGCTCCAACAACCAGGTCCGTACAAAGAAACCGATGATGGCTACCCAGATAATGATGATACAAGCCAGCAAATAACCGTGGTACTTATACATGGGAGCCTCCTTCCTGTTCCATAAGATTACTATGGACCAGCCGCCTGACATGCCAGCGGTAACGGATCATGTGGATCAGTATCAAGGTGAAACTGAACAGTGAGAAGAAAAATACGTACAGGACCGCGGACGGCTGGTTTCCCATTTCCATCTGGGGATGGCTTTGCACTTCCGGGGTCCACCACTTGACCGCCAAAAGGATCAGCGGTATATCGATGACGGCTAGAAGGCCAATGACAGCCGCGTATCTGGAGGACCGTTCGTAAGGCCCGCCAAATTCCCGCACCATGAAATATCCCAGAAAGATCAGAAAGAGCACCAGGGTGGTTGTGAGACGGGGTTCCCAGCTCCAGGGCTTGCCCCAGATAGGTGTGGCCCAGATAGGACCAGTGACCAGGATCAGGGCGGCGAACAGCACGCCCACCTCGGCCCCCGCCAGTGACCAGATATCCCATTTGGGATCATTTTTTACCAGGTACAGCGCGGCTGTGACGGCAACCAATCCAAAGGCCAGGAAGGCGTTCCAGGCCAGCGGAACATGATAATAGAAAATCTTCTGGGCCATCTCCTGGTCAACTACCAGCGGCGCTACCTGGTAAATCAGCCAGAGGTTGATCATGGCAACCAGGATCGTCAGCCCCAGAAATATTCTGTTAAGCGGATGTGAGTGATAACTCTGCATCTATTGCTCCGCAATATAATCAAAAATAAAGGCGCCCGCTAAAACGAACAGCACCAAAAAAGTAACAATTAACATTAACCAGAAATCCCATTCCTGAAAAGGCTTACTTGCCAGCGCCGTTGTGGTTGCTTTGGTAGCTGCAATCAAGACCGGTGTCAGGGTTGGAAACAACAGAATGGGCAATAAGGTCTCTCCCGCGGGCGTTCGGTGACTCATACCGGCAATCAGCACTCCCACGGCCGCAATCGCCCCATCGACCGTGAGCAAAATAGCGATGAATGACAGGGGCGCCGCCAACAGCGGCAATCCGAGAAACAGCATGAAAAAAGGCAGGCTGATGAGTTGCGCCAGCAGCAGGAAAATAAAAAAGGCGGCGCACTTGCCTAAATAGATCATGCTGCGGTCAACCGGTGAAGTCAGAAGGATATCCCAGGCATCCAGCTCTTTCTCCCAGCCGAATGATCTGATCAGGCCCAGCACGGCCGTGAAAAAATAGGTCAACCACATTAGTCCGGGAACGAAGGAAGGGAAGCGGTTCATACCGATATCAAAAGCAAATGAGAACAATAGGATTACCGCCAGGGCAAAGACCGTCATCACCGCCAGGCTCTCCCGGGTGCGGAGCTCCATACGCAAATCTTTCATCAGTATCGCCCAAAAATTCACTTGGCCGCCTCTTTCAGCAGGTCTACCAAATGCGCTTCTTCCGGTGCGGCTAGGTCTTCTGAAACGGTACCGCCGCTAAGCATGATTGCCCGGTCCGCTACCGCCGCGCCCCAACCCATATCATGGCTGGTAAACAGAATTGAACGGCCCTGTGAGCGCCAGCGATCAAAGGTTTCGCGCAATATCAGACTGCCATCCACGTCCAATGCCGAACCGGGCTCATCCAGATAGGCCAGGCTCCAACTTGACATTTCCAGACGGATCAATCCCAGCCGCTTGAGCATGCCTTCGGAATAAATCCCGATACGGTCGTCTTCACGTCCACCGAGTCCATATTGCCGCGCCAATTCCCGGAATTGGCTCTCGTCCCAGGTCTGGCCACGGAGCTGGACCGCCAAGCGGATGTTTTCCCGGGCCGTGAAGGCTTGATACATGATGGGCCGGTGGCCCAGGTAGACCATCTCCCGCCGCCAGGAGCCGCCTAGTCCAAACATGGCACGGCCATTCAGGCTGGCTATGCCGGCTTCGGGGCGCATTACACCGGCTAAAATCTTTAAAAGGGTGGTTTTGCCGCAGCCATTACGGCCGATGAGGTATGTAATCTGACCGGCAGCCAGGGAAAATGTGACATCAGTGAGTACCGGGCGCAGGTGAAATGACTTGCCAATGCCCTGAGCGATTAACAGCTGATCCACCTGTTACAATATTACTCTAAAAGTCCCCTGCCGCAGGAGCTGCAGAAGCGGTCACCCGGCACAGTGGAAGAGCCACACTGAGGACAGCTCGCCGCCAGTTGGCTGCCACAATTGCTGCAGAATTTGACACCAGGCGTTATGGGGTCATCACAGTTCGGGCAGGTGGGCTGCGTATGCAAAGCAGTCGTCTGCACCGGGTCACTACCGCCCTCCAGTCGATGAATGACTACGGCAGTCTCAGCCAGTAGATCCGTCCTGGTCCGTTCATAATCTTCGCTGTCGATCAAGCCCATTTCCTGGTCGAACTCGGCTTCCCGGATCTGCTTGTACAGCGACATCTTGCGTAACTGCAAAGCGTTCGACTCCACAGATGCATTCTCCGTTACGGGTCCGGTTACAGTTAGAAAAGGCAGCAGTATATAGTAGGCCGCGGATGTAAATGCCAGAAATAATAGTAGAGGGGCAATCAGATGCTCCATATCAAATGTCCAATTCTTTCATCTCTTTCTCGATCTTACTGAAGAATTCATCACTGTATGATTCACGGTTCGCACTTACGGGCCGCGCAGCTGGACTCGTCACGCGATTAAGGTAGTAAAAGAGAAACAATCCGCCAACTACCAACAACAGGGGCGGGACGATATAGGCCATGAGATTAAAACCCTGGGCCCGCGGCCTGGCCAGGATACGTTCACCATAAATGGCTACGTACATATCCAGGATCTCTTCCTTGGTCTTGCCTTCCGCCAGCAGTTGGGCGATCTGGACCTTAACCTGCTGCGCCGCTTCCGATTCATGGTCCCCAACAGGGCTGCCATAGCAGCAGGGCGCCATGATTTCATATTCCAGTTCTCTCTGCAGCGGGTTCTTGGCTTCCTGTGCGGGCAAAACAGCAACCAGGGAAAAAATCGTTACTAACGCGGTGAATCCTTTCACGTCAATTTCTCCTGGAGCTTCCGGTCAGCCCGGCTGGGCAGGATGGCGATGATCGTACCCAGAACCATGATAATACCTCCCAACCAGATCAGCTGCACTAACGGATTGATCATGATTTTGAGCACGGCGACACCGGTCTCCTGGTCAAAATCTCCCAAAATGGCGTACAGATCGATCAAGCCGTGACTGAATATGGCTACCTCGGTGTTGGGTTGATCACTATCCGTGTAAAAGCGCTTTTCCGGGGACAGAGTTGCAATTATGTGCTCATCCTTAGCTACGGTCAAGTCGATTACCTTGGCAATATGATTAGGGCGTTTCTCAATATAATGATGCTGCAAGGTAAATACGTAGTCTTTCAGCTGAGTCTTTTCGCCCTCCCTTAAGGTCATATCCTGCTCAACGGTAAAGGCCTTGCCGGTGAAACCGATGAACATGATCAGAATGCCCAGATGCACCGTATAACCACCATACCGGCTGCGATTTTTGTCTACCATATTCAGCAGCGCGGTTAACATACCTTCACCGGCTATTCTCCGCCGGGCTGCAATCCCCCGGGCCAATTCCAGTACAATGCCAACCAGCACAAACGAAGCCAGTGCCAGGGTTACCACTACATAGATACTGGAGACGCCCATAGCCAGACCTGTCACGAGCACTACGACTGCTCCCACGCCGGGCCAGATGAAGTTCCTCTTGATCGTAGCATTGGAGGTCTTGCGCCAGGCCAGAAGCGGCCCAATACCCATGAGTGCCAGTAATATGAGTCCCATAGGTGTAGTGATGCGGTTAAAATAGGGTGAGCCTACCGTAATCTTGGCGCCTCGTACCGCTTCCGATAAAACCGGGAACATGGTACCCCACAACACTGCCAGGGTCAGGGCCAAGAATACCATGTTGTTGAACAGGAATCCGCTTTCGCGGCTGGTGAATGATTCCAGGCGGTTGGGGGAGGCGAACTCATCCCACCGGAGCAGGATCAGGCCCACACAGGCCACTATGGTGAACACCACAAACCCGAAAAACCAGATACCCAGGTCGGTGGCGGCAAAAGCATGCACCGACGATATAATCCCACTGCGGGTAATATAGGTGCCAAAAATGGTCAGGATAAAGGTGATCATTATCAGGATCACGTTCCAGAGCCTGAGCATGTTCTTTTTCTCCTGGATGATCACCGAATGCAGGTAAGCCGTGCCGGTCAACCACGGCAGCAAGGAGGCATTTTCCACGGGGTCCCAGGACCAGTAACCACCCCAACCCAATTCCACATAAGCCCACATGCCTCCCAGTATAATGCCGACGCCCAGAAAGAGCCACGGAATGAGGGTCCATCTGCGGGTGGACCTGATCCAGGTGGCATCCAGGCGCCGCCGTATAAGGGCCGCTACAGCGAATGCAAAGGGGATAGCGAAGCCTACATAACCCAGATATAGAATGGGTGGATGAATTAACATCACCGGGTGCTGCAGGAGTGGGTTCAGCCCCATACCACTGCCCTGCAAGATGGTGCCCGGCGGCAATAAAGTGAAAGGATTCTCAAAGAAGATATTGACCAGTAAGAAGAAAAGCAGGATGATACCCAGCACGATATTCACCAGAGGCATCAGGGTCTGGTTACGCTGCCGGTTGAGGAAATTGATCAGAACAATATAGATGGCCAAAATAGCTGACCAGAACAGCAGAGACCCCTCCATGCCGGCCCATAAACCGGCAAACTTGTACATGGTCGGTGTTTCCACACTACTGTAACGCACCACGTATTCCAAATCAAGATTGCTGATCAGCAGCTGCTGCACCAGGACTGCCGTGGCAAGCAATACGAATCCCGAGCTGATCACCAGCGCACGCTGAGCGGCTACCTGAAATCTGCCGTCGTCACGCGCCAGAGTCCAGCCCCCGAATCCGAGGCTGACCAACGCGAATAAAAATCCCAACTGAAGTGAGTAGGCGCCAAGAGTAATCATGACAATCAGATTTCCCCCTGTGGATTGCTCTCGGGCTTGATGATGTCAGCTTCGTATCGCGAGGCGCATTTTGTCATGAGGTTATCGGCGATAAAGACCTCATCCTGCAGACGACCTTCAATAATGACCTCGGCCCCGTCATTGAACATGTCGGGTGTCAAGCCCTGGTAATGCACCGCCAGCCGGTGCTCTTCCTGGGCAATCACGAAATCTACGTTCAGGCGATCAGTCGAATAGGTGATAGAGCCTTCCTCAACCAGGCCACCCAGACGCAGACGGTTCTGCTCGAATTCGTAGTTGTTGGCTACAATTTCCATAATGCTGACATAAGGGACTTCTTCAGAACCGACGCCTACAGTAATCCACCCAAAGGTGATTACGGCCACCGCTATGATCAGTATCACAAATTTTAAACGTTGATTATCCATCTGGAACTCCTGAACAAGGTTCTGATAAGATGAGCTATACCAGGCCGACGCAATTATTTGAAGTGGATGAAATTACCCCAACAGGATCTTTTTCCGGCAAAAGATTTATGAAGAGTTATTAAAGTTTTCGTTAATCATTCTCACCAGATTCGTCGTATTCGACGTGATCCATGAGCATTTTCTGCAGGAGCGCGAAGCCACCCTGCTGAAATACTTCAAGCTGCTGCCGGGCTTCACTTCCGCCGGCTACCACTTCCTCTACTGTTGGAATAATATCCGCTGTTCCCAACTCTATCAGAGACGACTCCAGGTAATTCACCATCAGTTCCGTATGCTCCCCCATAGTCATTATCTGATTGCCAGCAGGCTCCACGACCCTGGCTTCAAAACCGAAACGGGTCGCTTTCCAGAGAGCGTCGTTGAGGTATTCCAGTTCGAAATCCTGCTGCAAAATACCGGCCTCATACTCCTGCGCCACACGGTGTGCGATAGCTTGGCTGAGGGCCACCAGCATACGGGTCCGCTTCAGGGAACGCTGGGCATCGCACACCCGGAATTCGATGGTGCCGTAATAGCCGTGGGGCCGGATTTTCCACCAGATTTGACGCGGCTGATTGATGGAACCCATTCTGGTATAAGTATCCATTACCTCACAGAAGTGCTCGAACGACCGGAAGGTAGCTGGTATGTTGGTCCGCGGAAAGGCGCCAAACTGGAAGGTTCGTGATGAGAGCATACCGGTATTGTGGGCGTGGAAAAAAGGCGAATTGGCGGAAAGGGCCAGCAACGGCGCCAGCCATCTGCGCGCGGCATTGGCCACGGCCACGGTTACGTCGCCATTGGGCAGCGCTACGTGCACATGCATGGCAAAGGTAATATTGCGGCGCGCATAGAAATGCAGTTGTTCGGCCACCCACTGGTAGCCTTCGGAATCAACAAAGGTCTGGTCATCGGCCAGCGCTGTTGGATGGGTGCCGCTGATACCGGGGCGATAGCCGACCTGCTCACCAATTTCCCGGACCCGGCGCCGGAAGTGTCCCACATGGGCCATGGCCTCATCCACCGTTCCGGCAACCGGCGTATTGATCTCAATTTCAGATTGAATCAGTTCGTAACTGAAGCGCTCTTGCTCATCAGGGTTGATCTGCTCAAGTATTTCATCGGCAAGGCCAACCAGATCGCCCGTTTCGGGGTGGCAGAGCATATATTCCTCTTCCACACCCACCGTAAAACTGTGCTTGTGGGCAAATATACTTTTATAGCTGGCCAATTAAAAAACCGTCTCCTCTATCCAGGTACCAAATACGGCCTTCATGGCGGTAACGATCTCCCCCAGAGTTGCGTAAGACTCGGCGGCGTCAATCACAGGATACATAATATTGGTATTGTTGCGGCAGGCGTCCTGTATATCCTGCAATGCTTTATGGACCTGGCCATCATTACGACGGTCTCGCAGGCCGCGCAGTTTAGCCTTCTGCCTCAGTTCGACTTCGGGAGAAATCTCCAGAATAGGGATATCCAGTGTATCATTCTCGTTGGCAAATTCATTGACTCCCACGATGTAGCGCTGGCCGGCATCCACAGCCTGCTGATACTCATAGGCGGCCTGGGCGATTTCCTTCTGGAAATAGCTGGCCTCGATGGCCGCAATTACTCCGCCAATTTCGTCAATGTGGCTAAAATATTCCTCTGCACGGGTCTCCATGCGGTCGGTCATCTCCTCCATGTACCAGGATCCCGCCAGGGGATCAATTACGTTGGCGGTTCCCGTTTCGTAGGCGATCAGCTGTTGAGTGCGCAGGGCGATCATGGCGGCTTTCTCGGTCGGCAGGGCGATAGTCTCATCCATGGCGTTGGTGTGCAGCGAGTTGGTGCCACCCAATACAGCGGCCAGGGCCTGGAAAGCGGTGCGGGCAATGTTGTTTTCCGGCTGCTGCTCGGTAAGGGTGCAACCTGCTGTTTGGGTGTGGAACCGCAGTCGCCAGGAGCGTGGGTCCTTGGCGCCATACTTGTTGCGCAACCGTTTGGCCCAGATGCGGCGGGCCGCCCGGAACTTGGCGATTTCTTCAAAGAAATCCAGATGGGAATTGAAAAAGAATGAGATACGGGGCGCAAAGGCATCCACATCCAGGCCCCGCTCAATACCGTGCTCCACGTAGGCGAAGCCGTCAACCAGGGTAAAGGCCAGCTCCTGGGCGGCGGTGCTGCCGGCCTCGCGAATATGGTAGCCACTGACGGAAATGGAATGATAAAGGGGCATTTCCCGGCTGCAGTATTCTATCATATCGGTGATGATACGCATCGATTCCACCGGGGGAAAGATCCACTCCTTCTGGGCAATATACTCCTTCAGAATATCAGCCTGCAGGGTACCGCGCAGATTCCGCAAAGACACTCCCTGCTGCCGGGCAACGGCAATATAAAAGGCCAATAGAATGAAGGAAGGACCGTTGATGGTCTGCGAAACGGAGATACTACCCAGGTCGATGCCGGCAAACAGGGTTTCCATATCATCGAGAGAACTGACGGCCACCCCGCAGCGCCCCACTTCTCCCCGGGCGAGCGCATCATCGGCGTCATAGCCCATTAAGGTGGGCATGTCGTAGGCTACCGACAGGCCGGTCTGGCCGTGCTTCAGCAGAAATTTGTAGCGTTCATTGGTTTCTTCAGGGGTCCCGAACCCGGCGAACTGGCGCATGGTCCATAATTTGCCGCGATACATACTTGCCTGGGCCCCCCGGGTGAACGGATATTGCCCGGGAAAGCCAAGCTGATCGAGGTATGCGCCATCAATATCAGGTGGCAGGTGGAGAGGGTCGACGGTCTCTCCGGAAACGGTCTTGAAGCTGTAATCCCGTAGCGGCGAACGGGAAAATTCCTGCTCCCACTTTTCCTTTGCGGCGCTAAACTCATTATCTGGTTTGCCTTTTTCGGGCATGGCTAGTGTTACAGTCTCTTCAATCTGCTTGTCAGGGTAAGGGATCGGCCACAGCCAGGCCTGCCAGGACAACTGCTTTCTTCACAATATTAGCGCTGGTCAGGCCAACCATCTCCAGCAATTCCTGCCGTGTGCCGTGCTCGGTAAATTCATCGTCGATGCCAATTGACTCCACCGGCAACAGGGCATTACTTGAGCCGATAAATTCACGGACCGCGGACCCAAACCCGCCAGCCAGAAGTCCCTCTTCCACGGTCAATACAGGTTGATTGCGATCAATGAATCCTTTCAAAAGGGTCTCATCAAGCGGCTTTATGAACCGGGCATTCACTACCGTGGCATCGATATCATGTTCGGTACCCAGTTCGGCTGCGGCAGCCAGCGCCGGTTGAACCATACTGCCCACCGCCAGAATGGTAACGTCGCTGCCATCCTTCAGCACCTGCCAGCGACCCTTCGGTACAAAGTTGTGGGTACCCTTAGGATCAAAGGCCACACTGCTATCCTTGGGGTACCGAATAAGCACCGGCTGCTTGTACTCGATAGCGCTGAACATGAGATCGCGCAGCTCGTTGCCATCTTTGGGAGCACACACTACCACACCCGGTATAGTGCGCATGATAGCCATATCGAACACACCGTGGTGCGTGGGACCATCCGGACCCACCAGTCCGCCTCGGTCCAGGCAGAATATGGCCGGCAGGTCTTGTAGGGCCAGGTCATGCATTATCTGATCAAAGGCGCGCTGCAGGAAAGTGGAGTAAATGGCTAACACGGGGACCATGCCCTCGGTAGCTAATCCGGCGGCGAAGGTCACGGCATGCTCCTCAGCCAGCCCCACGTCGAAAAGCCGGTCTGGAAACCGGGAGGCATATTCGGTGAGGCCGGTGCCGACCTCCATTGCAGCAGTCACGCAGCATACCCGTTCATCCGCTTCCGCCATTTCCACGGCAACCTTGCCAAACACATTACTATAATCAGGAGCCACAGGCTTTTTGTTCGGGGCTGCCTTGCGGCCGGGCATGCTATAGTATTGGAGCGAGTCATTCTCGGCTTCCCGCACCCCCCGGCCCTTCTTGGTGAGCACGTGAATCAGGGTAGGGTTACTGAGCTCCCGCACATTGCGGAATACTTTGATCATGGAGTCATAATCGTGGCCGCTAATGGGTCCGAAGTATCTCATCCCCAACTCTTCGAACAACAAGCCAGGAGTAAGAAAACCCTTTAAGCCTTCCTCCAGCCGCTTCAGAAATTTCCTCACGGCATCGGTGCCCAACGGCAGTAATCCGGTGGCCTTCCAGATATCATCACGTACGCGGTTGTAAAGGGGATTGGTGGCGACATGGGTCAGGTAGGTCGAAAGGGAACCGACCGATGGGGAAATGGACATGCGGTTATCATTCAGGACAACCGTCATCTTAAGCTTTTTATGCCCCAGATTGTTAAGGCCTTCATAAGCCAGGCCGCCGGTCATGGCCCCATCACCCACAATTGACACAACATGCGAATCGGAATCCCCTGCCAGGCGCAGGGCTTCAGCGATGCCTACGCCGGCCGAGATAGCGGTGCTGGCATGCCCGGCGCCGAAGATATCGTGCTCCGATTCGTCTCGCTTGAGGTAACCGCTGACACCATCCTTGGTCCGCACGGTTCGAAATTCGTCCCGTCGACCGGTAAGAATCTTGTGGGCATAGGCCTGGTGACCGACATCCCAGATGAGCTTGTCCTGGGGACTGTCAAATACATACAGCAGCGCCACGGACAGATCAACCACGCCCAGGGGTGAGCTGTAATGCCCGCCGTTTTCCTGCACCACGGACTTGATGTAAGCGCCGATCTCACCGGCCAGTTTAGGCAAATCTTTTTGAGGAATCTGTTTTAATTCGGCGGGACCATTAATGGTCGCTAATAAGGGATATTTGTCTTTCAAGTGACTACCGATTTTAGAAATAGGTCGTGAATACTCTGGTCGCCTGTGAGTTCCGGATGGAAAGTTACACCAAGATGCCCTCCCTGGCGCACCAGCACCGGTTGATGGTCGTAGCTTCCTAGCACCTCCACTCCCGGCCCGGTTTTATCGATTCGGGGCGCACGAATGAAAACGGCCGGAACATCGGCCGAACCATTATCCAGCGCAATGGTAATATTGGCGGTAAAAGAATGAACCTGTCTTCCCCAACCGTTGCGGGAGACCGAAATGTCGAGCAGACCTAAAGTGGTCACCATCCGGCTATCGGTCTTTTGGGCCATCAGGATCAGTCCGGCACAGGTGCCCATAACCGGATGATTTCGTGCGAACTCGGTTACTGCCTCGCGCAGTCCATTGTTATCCAGTTGCAGGCTGATGGTGGATGATTCACCACCCGGTATGATCAGGGCCGAGCAATTGGCCAGCTCGTCGGCATAGCGCACTGCCAATGTCTGGAAACCCAACTGCTCCACGATCTGTTGATGTTTGGCAAAGGCTCCCTGGAGGGCCAATACACCTACCGTCACTACCAACCGCGCTCCTGCAGACGTTCCCCGGCTGGAATCTCAGACATTTCCAGACCCGCCATAGCCGAACCGAGCCCCGCTGATATATCCCGTAACTTTTCTGGATCGTTATAATAGGTTGTCGCCTGGACAATCGCGCGGGCGCGGTCGGCCGGATCAGCGGACTTGAAAATCCCCGACCCGACAAAAACCGCCTCTGCACCCAGTTGCATCATTAAAGCGACATCCGCAGGCGTGGCAATGCCACCGGCACTGAAATTGGGCACCGGCAGTTTGCCGATTCTGGCGACCTGCTCCACCAGGCTGAACGGCGCACCCATCTCCTTGGCCGCAGCCATCAACTCGCTTTTATCCAATATTGTGAGACGGTGAATCTCACTCAGGATAGTGCGCATGTGGCGAACGGCCTCCACGATATTGCCCGATCCCGCTTCGCCCTTGGTCCGGATCATGGCCGCACCTTCACCGATACGCCTGAGGGCCTCGCCCAGGTTTCTGGCGCCGCACACAAAGGGCGCCTTGAAATCGTGCTTATAGATATGGTTGGCCTCATCGGCAGGTGTGAGTACTTCACTCTCATCAATGAAGTCCACCTCCAGGGCCTCCAGTATCTGGGCCTCGGCGAAATGGCCGATGCGGCATTTGGCCATGACCGGAATAGATACCATCTCCTGGATTTCCCTGACCATGGTCGGATTTGACATCCGGGCCACTCCGCCATCCTGGCGGATGTCCGCGGGAATACGCTCAAGAGCCATTACCGCAACCGCCCCGGCGTCTTCCGCAATTTTGGCCTGCTCCGCGTTGGTGACATCCATAATGACGCCACCTTTGAGCATCTCCGCCAAGCCGACCTTTACTTCGAACGTACCTGTTTGTTTAGCCATTTTTCATCCAACCAGCAGATTCAATTGTGAATTTCCCATTAATTACAGAGATAAATCCCATTTTGAAAGAGATTTTTTATGCACTGAAGTTAAACCACTAATTCGGCGCAAATTTCTTCAATGCCTGCCCGGACTTCCGCGATCAGCTCATCCGGCGTCGAGGCGCCCGCGGATATGCCAATCTTATTCACGCCATCAAACCACTCAGGTTTAAGGGCATCTTTACCCGTGACCTGGTAAGTATCAGCATTCCGCTCACCAGCCAGCTGGGTGAGACGCTTGGAATTGGCGGAAGTAAACGAGCCAATCACTATCATCAGATCAGACTCAGCTGCTAAGCGCTTTATCTGCTCATGGTTACGCTTTGTGGGAAAACAGATCGTATTAACAAAATGCAGATCATACACTTTTGTCATGAGTACATTGATAATGGCCTGCACGTTTTCAATCATCTGTGTCGATTGGCTGACCACCGCTGCCCGCTTCATCTTCCGCAGCTGCCGGGCCTCATCGGGAGTGGCTACAACTATCGGGGTCCGCGCCTGGCTGGCAATGCCCACCACTTCATCGTGGCCGTGGTCACCGATGATGATTACCTGACGTCCATCTTCAGATGTGCGCCGAACTTCGTCGTGAATATCCTGAACCAGTGGACAGGTCGCATCAATTATCCTGATGTTTTTTCCCCTGGCCTGATCCCAGACCTCGGTGGCCGTTCCGTGGGCACGAAACAGTACCGGGGCCCCATCGGGGATCTCATCAAGAGAATCCACTACTTTGGCGCCGGCATCGGCCAGGTTTTCGACAACGCGCTCATTATGAACAACATCACCCAGCATGTACACATTGCCATACTCCTCGGCAGCTTCAAAGGCCAGCTTCACCGCATCTCGGACGCCGAAGCAGTAGCCGGCATCTTTTGCTACAGTTATTTCCATAGAATCAATATGCTCACTGCACTATGGCGGTTGTAATCCCTGTCTGTTTCTGGTACTTGCCATTTCGTTCCTTATACGAAAGGCTGCACGGCTCTGTTCCCTCAAAGAAAAGTACCTGGCAGAGACCCTCAAAAGAGTAAATCTTTGCCGGCAGGGGAGTCGTATTGGAAATCTCCAGGGTGACAAATCCTTCCCATTCCGGCTCAAATGGCGTCACATTAACAATAATGCCGCACCGCGCATATGTTGACTTGCCCACGCACAGGGTTATGATCCCCCGTGGTATGCGAAAGTACTCCACACTGCGGGCCAATGCAAAACTATTGGGCGGAATAATGCAGACAGGACCCTTAAAATCGATGAAAGATTCAGGATCGACCTTTTTGGGATCGATAATACTGCTATTCACATTAGTGAATATCTTGTACTCATCGGCAACCCGCAGGTCGTACCCGTAGGAGGAGATACCGTACGATATCTTGCCTTGACTGACCTGTCCCGCCTCGAAGGGCTCAATCATGGCGTGCTCCCTGGCCATCTGCTCAATCCAGAAATCCGGTTTAACCCCCATTAAAATGCCCCTAGTTGAACTCGGTGGAATCGATTTTTTTCTGCACTTGCGGTAATAGCGTTTCCAGTGTCTTCTGCCATGACATTTCAAGAACAGCGCCGGCTGCAAACGCGTGTCCGCCGCCCTGGAACTGCCGGGCCACATCGTTAATGGTTACCTGTCCCTTACTTCTGAAGCTGACTTTGGTAAGGTTCGGTTCCAGCTCGGTGACGAGCAGCGATACTTCAACGCCCTTAATCATCCGCATAAATTCAGAGAAGCCATCTATGTCATCCAGCGTGGCATCTGCCTTGGCAAGATCGTCCTGAGTAAATACCGACCACGCGATGCGTCCATCTTCCGAGTAATGGATATTATC
>DAOWIJ010000113.1 GCA_030640955.1 Fidelibacterota bacterium | reverse complement strand
TTGGCAGTTACACCCTATTCTGGCGTGACTACAATCTCCAGGATATGCCCCGAAAAGGAACTGCTCAGTCGGCAATAGCCGCCACCTTTTACATTGAGAGCGCCGGCCCGGGGCATCTGCATTACCGCCTGTATACCCAGTATACCCGGAATCGCTTCTTTAAAACCGACGGCCGGTTAGGCTTGCAGGTGACCTATGCGCTCTAAGCCCGGATTGGGACTTGTTTTGGGCACTGCCGGGGTCTTTCTGGCAATGATAGTTAGCGGGCAAAACGCCGCGGATCAGATTATCTTTCCCCACGGTTTCCATGTAGAGGATATGGAGATCGATTGCGCTGAGTGCCACACAGGCCTGGAAGGCAGCACCGAGCTGAGCCACAAACTGTTGCCACTCATGGATCAATGCCTCGATTGCCACGATGGTGACACAGCGTCTGAAGAATGCGAACTGTGCCATACCAACCCCGACGAAGCCGATACCTACGGATGGCTGCCTACCAAAGGATTGATCTTCCCCCACGCGACCCACCTGGTGAACGGTACCGAGTGCTCAAAGTGCCATCCCGGCAAGGCTAGCGCGGAGGCCCTGGCGACCCGCCTCGCGCCGACCATGGGCGCCTGTATGTATTGCCACCAAACCCCCATTACGGATTCCGGCTGCTTAGACTGCCATGCCACCCTGGAAAATAAGCTGCCCGCTTCCCACGGGATAGGTTGGGAGAAAACCCACGGCATCTACGCCCCTGGCACCTGCAGTACGTGCCATCAAGTAACCGATTGTGAAAGCTGCCACGCCCAGGCCCAGTTCGAGAAGCGGGTCCATCCGGCTAATTACGAATTTCTTCACGCCGGCGACTTCTTCGGCTTTGAGCTGGAATGCAGCACCTGCCACAGCATGTCCCGGGACTGCTCCAGCTGCCACCACGTCAAGGGCGTGATGCCCATGAGCCATAACTCGCCCTACTGGGCCGGTGATGAAACATCCGGACTCCATTTCCATGCCGACGAAGCTATGGATAAGCCGGATTATTGCCAGGTATGCCACGAACCGGCTGTGGACATGACCTGCCAGCGCCTGGAATGCCACGGCAGCAATACAAATTGAAGCACATGAATCGATAATATGCACACAATCCCGGATATAAAGACGATAGTCAGGTACGGGTTGCTTGCGCTGGCCGCTAGCGGACTTACTCTCACGGTGTGGTCCTGTACCGAACTGGGGGACGATGACGGTCCCCATCCTGATAACTGGGAGGATGAGCATTCTGCCAGTCTCAGAGCATCCGGATTTAATTTGGGCTCCTGCCAGGGCTGCCACGGTCAAGACCTGACAGGCACGGATGAGGTCGGCGGCTGCAGCGACGGTGATTGCCACACCGCACCCAAAGGGGTGTACGCCTGCGACAACTGCCACGGCTATCAGGACAGCGAACCCTGGGAAAACGTAGCCGGTGATGTGTCAACCGACACAGTCTCAGTAGGTATGCACACCCGCCACCTCTCAGCCAACGGCATGACTGATAACGTCACCTGCTCGGCCTGTCACACCCTGCCCCAGTCTACAGACATAATGGGGCATATAGACGGCACATATGCGGAGGTTAAGTGGAGCGGCCTGGCAGTGCCAACCCACGATGGCGCCACGCAACCCGCGGTCTGGGACCGTAGTGCTGCCACCTGTGCAAATATATATTGCCACGGCAATTTTTATTATTTCCCCGGGATCACCGGGAACGACACCACCTGGAGCTGGGTCACTCCCGGTGCGGGTGACTTATGCGGCGCCTGCCACAATCTGCCCCCCCCAATACATAGTTGGGGAACAGATCAGAAATGTGGCGCAGACAGATGCCACACCAGAGTGGCAGATCCAAGTAGTAATATTATTATCGGCCTGGACAGACATATAAACGGCGCCAAGGACTTTTAGGCGTGTGTTTGTAAGGTGTGTATTTTACCTTATCAAAAGTAGCATTTCTGTCGGGCGAATACACATGGTCTGAGAACTGGGACCTTTCTGCCGCGGTCCCATATATTGATATAATAGACAGGTAATGCTCTCCACCACTAATAAGCATGCGTTGATTGCGGCCGCTCTTCCGGACTAGCTGCCCTCGCTAGATATTTTTGTCTGGCGCCTTTTCCTCATCATCTTTCATCCCGATGATTATCCGCTCAACGGCACTATGTTCTTCTCCGGCAAGATGTCCCGGAATGCGTGATAACACAAACACGAGGCCTTCTAGCTGCAGCTGGAAGCGGAACTGGAGCGCTATCGGCGGGATGAGCTGGATTGGCACGATCTGTCGCCTTTTGCCCGTGAAGCGATCCGCGAGCTGGAAGAAGCGCCGGATGAAAAAAAACAGGTTGACCCGGCCCGTCAGTAAACCTTAGGAATATACGACCCGGTTGTCGTAATTTAAGATGCTAATTCTACCTCATCTGTAACCGATTCGTCGACCTGAGGCAAATCGGTCTATCACTAAAAGGAGTTACTCCGAAGGACAATCATGGAAACAGCAAAATTATCACTTCAAGGCAAGGATTATGAACTTCCCGTAATCGTCGGATCTGAGGGGGAGGTTGGCATCGATGTGACCAAACTGCGCGGCTCGTCCGGCGCCATTACCGTTGACCCCGGCTACGGCAATACAGGTTCCTGTCTCAGTTCAATTACCTTCATTAACGGCGAAAAGGGTATTTTGCAGTATCGCGGCTATCCGATTGAGGAAATTGCCAACAAACTCAGATTTGTCGAGGTTTGTTACCTGCTGATCTACGGCCACCTACCCAATAACCTGGAACTTGAGGATTTTCACCATAAGCTCACCCATCACAGCCTGATCCACGAGGACATGAAAAAGTTTTTCGAAGGCATTCCGCCGGAAGCCCACCCAATGGCTGTGCTTTCTGCCATGTTCTCATCGCTATCGGCCTATTATCCTGATACCGGGAATGGCGAGGATGTGGATCTCAATATTATCCGGTTGCTGGCCAAGGCCAAAACCATCGCGGCATTTTCGTACAAAAAGTCCATCGGCCAACCGTATGTCTATCCGCGGAACGATCTGAGCTATCCTGGCGATTTCCTCCATATGATGTATGCCGTGCCCGCCGAGCCATATCTTGTGTCGGATGTATTGGAGAAAGCGCTGAACATGCTGCTGATCCTGCATGCCGATCATGAGCAGAACTGCTCGACTTCCACGGTCCGTATGGTAGGCAGCAGTCAGGCCAACGTGTTTGCGTCCATGGCGGCCGGTGTCGCGGCCTTGTGGGGACCCCTGCACGGCGGCGCCAACCAGCAGGTCATTTCCATGTTGCAGAAGATTCATGACGATGGCGGCGACTATAAAAAGTATGTGGCCATGGCCAAGGACAAGAACTCCGACTTCCGCCTCATGGGATTCGGCCACCGGGTCTATAAGAACTTCGATCCGCGCGCCCAGATCCTGAAAAAGCAGTCAGATAAGGTCCTTACGGAGCTGGGGATCACCGACCCCATGCTGGATATCGCCAAGAACCTGGAACAGGTGGCCCTTGAAGATGACTACTTTGTGGAACGGAAGCTGTACCCCAACGTGGACTTCTACAGCGGCATACTCTACCGGGCCATGGGCATCCCCACCCAAATGTTCACCGTCATGTTTGCCCTGGGGCGCCTGCCCGGCTGGATATCCCAGTGGAAAGAGATGCGGAGTGATCCGAAAGGACGCATCTACCGGCCCCGCCAGATCTATACCGGTGAAACCAAACGGCCCGTAGTGCCGCTAGAGAAACGGTAAGACTCTGACGTATTTCATTGTGCGCGGCCTCCTTTGCCGGCTACGGCAGGGGAGGCCGGCTGCTTTCTGAGCATGGATCCTGTTTCATGACTATCCAATCCCTAGAACCTGATAAATACAACTCTATTGTGCTGTTTACCGGCGCCGGCATGTCGGCGGAGAGCGGCGTGCCAACTTACCGGGGTGCGGGGGGTATCTGGTCCCGGTACAACTGGGAGGAAGTGGCCTGCGAGACCGCCTTCCGGGCCGATCCCGCCGGTGTGCTGGAGTTTCACGATCACCGCCGCAAACTGTTGGAACCGTGCCGCCCACATGCCGGACACGCGGTTATCGCTGGCCTGGAAAAGCGGCACCCCTCCGTTGCCGTCATCACGCAGAATATCGACGGTCTGCACCAGCAGGCCGGTTCGGAGCGTGTAATCGAGCTGCACGGGTCCCTGTGGCGCGTGCGCTGTACTGACGAAGGGCGTATAATCGACCTGCAACGCGACGGCGAATGGCCCCGCAAATGTGACTGCGGCGCCTGGCTACGCCCCGACATCACCTGGTTCGGCGACCAGCTCAACCATGCCGTCATGCGCCAGGCCGATGAGATCATCCGCGGTTGTGACCTGTTCATCGCCGTGGGCACTTCCGGTGTTGTGTGGCCGGCAGCGGGCTTCCCCCAACTGGCCAAATCGGGCGGCGCCCTGTGCGTGGAGATCAACACCGAGGACAACGAGATGTCCGGCCTGTACGACACCCGCCTGCGGGGACCGGCGGGCGAGGTGCTTCCGGAGCTGCTAAAGTAAGAAGGGACTAGAGGCTAGGGGCTGGAGGCTCGATACTTGATACTCGATACTCGATGTTGGATATTGGATGGAACCTCGCCACAGGCGGGGAAGCATGAACCTGTAGGGGCGTACCGCATACGCCCGTACAATAACTAAAATCATGTGTCTTGGTTCATCTTTGTTGGGGCGACTCACCGAGTCGCCCGTACCGGTAGGAGCTCTATTGTTGGGGCACGACGCGTCGTGCCCGTACGGTTTTGTTTAGATTCTTCTCCCTTTGCGGCCTTTGCGCCTTCGTGGTTTACTCTTGCTGATCGCTGACGGCCACCAGCTCCAGGTCGAACACCAGCTCCCTGCCCGCCAGGGGATGGTTGCCATCCAGGGAGATGGTCTGTTCATCGGCGGCGGTGACCACAAAATGGCTGACCGAGCCGTCCTCGGACGTGCCTTGCACCGATGAGCCGATAACGGCCTCGAAGCCGTCGGGGAACCGGCTGCGTTCCACATCCAGAACAAGATCATCGTGCACATCACCGTAACTTTCAGCAGGGGACAGGGTCACCGTTTTCTTTTCCCCCACGGACATGCCGGCTACGGCCGCCTCGAAACCGGGAATGACCTGCGCGTCACCCAGCTTAAACTTGAGCGGCGGATCATCGCCGGTCTGATCGAAAACGGTTCCGTCGGTCAGCGAACCGATGTAATTGACCTCTACCGTATCACCTGACTTGGCTTGCGCCATTTTGCACCTCGTTGATCTTGATTGGAGGATTTAACTTACACATCCGGATTAACACCATAAAGCGAATTGCTGTGACCGGTGGAAAACTTGCAGGTTTATCTTCCATTGCATGGAAACACGGTATAAAGTAGCTTGTGGTTCAGCGAACAGGTATTTTGGACAAAACTATGATTAGAGATTTTTCAACCGGACTTGTTACTCTCGCACTGATAATCTTCCTGGGGGCGCTTATGTTGAGTTGCTCACCCCGTTCCGGGGCCGATCTGGTCCTCTATAACGGCACTATATTGACCATGGACCGCTATCTGCCGCCCGCCGGCGCTATGGCTATCGTGGATGGCAAGGTCCTGGCTGTGGGGCGCAAGGACGAGATCATGAGCCAGGCCACTATGGGCACCAAACGCATTGATCTGAAGGGCGCTATCGTGGTGCCGGGCCTCACCGACAGCCACATGCACCTGCTGAGCTTCGGCCGGTCACTGGACCAGCTCAACCTGATGGGTACTTCTTCCCCGGAAGAAATAGCCGACCTGGTGCGTGCCAGGGCCAAGGAATTACCGGCTGGCAGCTGGATTCCAGGCCGGGGCTGGGACCAGAATGACTGGCAGGTGCAACAATTCCCCACCCACGATATTCTCGATCAGGCCGCCCCCGATCACCCCGTCATGCTCCACCGGGTGGATGGCCACGCCGCCTGGCTCAACGGAAAGGCCCTGGAACTGGCGGGTATTTCAGCCAGTACGCAAGAACCTGACGGCGGCAGCATCGTTCGTGCCAACGATGGCCAACCCACCGGTATCCTGATCGACAACGCTATGGAGCTGGTCAGCTCGGTGCTGGATGACCCCACACCAAAGGATATCCGCCGCTGGCTGCTGGCGGCCATCGAGCAGTGCAACCGCGCGGGACTGACGGCCGTGCACGACGCCTGTGTGGACCAGGCCACCCTCGACGTCATCTGGCAGTTGGTCAAAGAGGGCAAGTTCAGCATCCGTTTCTACGGCATGCTGGACGGCTCCGACGACGCCCTGCTGGACCTCTACCTGAGAGCCGATCCGGTAGTGAACTACGGTGGCCGGATTACGCTCAGAGCTGTCAAGTTTTTTGCCGATGGCGCGCTGGGCAGCCGGGGGGCCGCCCTGCTGTCCGATTACAGTGACGATCCTGGCAACCGCGGTCTGATTCTCACGCCTCCCGACCAGTTGCGCGAACTCATCGGGCGCACAATCGATGCCGGCTACCAGCCGGCGGTGCATGCCATCGGCGACCGGGCCAACCGCATGATGCTGGATATTTACGAAGCACTGGCAACTGGTGAAAACACCGATGTTCGTCCACGCATCGAGCATGCCCAGGTGCTGGCCCGCAAGGACATCGCCCGCTTTGGCAAACTGGGTGTTATCGCCTCCATGCAGCCTTCCCACGCCACCAGCGACATGTACTGGGCCGAGGACCGGCTCGGCGCCCGCCGGGTTAAGGGGGCCTACGCCTGGCGCAGCCTCCTGGAAAAGGGCGCCACCATTTGTGCCGGTTCCGATTGTCCGGTGGAAAAGATCGATCCCCTTCTGCAGATCTATGCCGCGCGCACGCGCCAGGATACTTTGGGCTGGCCGTCGGGTGGATGGTACAGGGAAGAGCGTCTGGGCGGACTGGAGGCATTGAAGGCGATGACCACGTGGTCCGCCTTCGCCGCCTTTCAGGAGAACTATCGCGGTAAACTGGCCGTCGGCTACGACGCTGACCTGACCATCCTGGACCGCAATCCCGTGATCGGCGATCCCGACAACATATTGATGACACGTGTGCTGACTACCATCGTGGGCGGCGAGGTGGTCTATAGAAACCGGGCCGCCTGGAAAGCGCTGCCCCTGGACGATGGCTCCTGACCACCCGATGACCATGCGGTTCACGCCTGCGTGTTGATCTGATGCCGGTTACCGTCTCCACAGCCGCGGTGGTGCTCAAGACCATCGACTACTCCGATACATCGCTCATCGTACGCCTGTTTACCGCTGAGCAAGGCAAGGTCACGGTAATGGCCAAGGGCGCCCGCCGGATTAAATCCGAATGGCACGGTATTCTGCAGCCGCCCAACCATCTGGATCTGGTTTATCGTTATAAGGAGAGCCGTGATATTCAGAACCTCACGAAGGGAGAATTTGCTGAGCGCTACAGCAATATCGCCGGCGATATGGTGCGAACCGGAGGTGCCTTCCTGGCCGTGGAAATGCTCGACCGCGCAGTTCATGAGGCCGATCCGCAGCCGGTCATTTTCCGCCTGATCACAGCTTTCCTCAGGGCGCTGGATGGGGGCTTGATTAGTCCGGAGATTCTCCTCCATTTTTACGAACTGCACCTTTCCCGGCAGCTGGGCTTCGCGCCTCATCTACAGACCTGTCAGCAGTGCGGGCGTCCCTTGACCGAGGCCGCGTTGGAGCCGATGAGTGGCGATCTCAGTTGTACGCAGTGTTACCAGGGCACGGAGGTCCGCCTTGGCGCAACAACATTGGATTACCTTAAATGGCTCAGCAAGCAGCACATATCAAAACTTGGCGAGCGGGAGATTGCGTCTGAAGCTCAAAATGAAGCAGACCGATTTCTTCTAAAATATCTCTTCGCACACGTGGAGGGTATGGACAAATTAAAGGCCCTTAAATTCTGGCAGCAGGTAAGCAGATGAAGAACGCGGCGCCTGGAAATATTATGACGACCGACATTGAGTTGGGCTCAGGCCCGACCGGTTGTTTCCTGATTCACGGCTTCACCGGCTCGACCTACGAACTGGCCGGCCTGGCTGGATTCCTGGCTGATCAGGGATATCATGTATCCGCCCGGCTGCTGCCCGGGCATGGCACGACCATGCGGGAATGCAACCTGGTGAGGGCTGAAGACTGGCTGGAGGAGACCGAGTTACGTTTCACCGAGTTCATGCTCAACCATCATACTACATTTGTCATCGGGCTAAGTATGGGGGCAGGACTGGCACTGCACCTGGGGGCGCTATTTCCCGTTGGAGGCGTTGTCGCCATCTCCACGGCGCTTTATCTTGAATCATGGCGCACCCGTATTCAACTGCCCCTCCTGGCGCCTTTTGTTGAGGCCATACCCAAGAGCAACGTTTATTCACCGGAGGGACTGGAGCGGCACCCTTACTACGGATATCCGGGCTATCCGGTCAAAGCGCTCCGGCAGGTTTTACGACTTAATGCCCGTATCCGCAAGGAGCTGCCGGAGGTACAGGCGCCCGTCCTTTTGATGCACTCCCGCGCTGATCAGACCGCTAACTTTAACAACGCGGCTAAAGTGTTGGCTCAGCTTGGCGACACGCCTAAAAAACTGGTTGAATTCCAGGAATCGTCACATGTCATGACTGACGGCAGCGAGAAGGAAGCCGTGTGGCAGGCAATCGATGAGTTTATTAACGAGACAGTGTAGAATAGTGCCGTGAAATACTATTACCGCAGCCCCGCCGGGGCAGACTATTTCGGGTGGCGGCCACCCCGCACCAGTATCATCCGCACGTTGCTGATCACCAATCTAGGCATCTGGATGCTGGCGACCCTGACAGGATCAGAGCGCCTGCTGTTCCCCATATTCGGCCTGGTTCCCGATTACTTTATCAGCCAGCTGATGATCTGGCAGCCGGTTACATACATGTTTTTGCACGCCGGTTTCTGGCATGTTGCCATGAATATGTTTGTGCTCTGGATGTTTGGCTCGGAGCTGGAGGAACGCTGGG
>DAOWIJ010000015.1 GCA_030640955.1 Fidelibacterota bacterium | reverse complement strand
TGAACTCCGCACTGCGTGAAATGGAGCGGCGCTACGACCTGTTTACCGAGGTGGGTGTGCGCAATATTCAGGAATACTGGAAGGAATCGGACCGTGACCCGGAACTTGAGAAGATTCCCTATATCGTAATTATTGTAGATGAACTGGCCGACCTGATGATGACCTCCGGCAAAGATGCGGAGGAGCCCATAACCCGGTTGGCCCAGATGTCCCGGGCAGTGGGTATTCACCTGGTGCTGGCCACTCAAAGGCCGTCCGTTGACGTGATCACCGGGATTATAAAGGCCAACTTCCCGGCCCGGATCGCCTTTCAGGTAGCCACCAAGGTCGATTCACGGACTATCATCGACCAGATGGGAGCCGAAAAACTGTTGGGTCGTGGAGACCTGCTCTATCTACCGCCCGGGAAGTCTGAGCCCCAGCGTCTGCATGCGGCCTATATCTCCCTTAAGGAGATCAACGATATTCTGGGATTCATAGATAGCCAGCCCAGCCCTGAGGAGATCTTTCTGCCGGAGAGCCAGGACGAAGCCGCCGGCGCCGAAGGTGGTCAGAATGGCGAGCACGATGAGCTTTTCGAGGATGCGGCCCGCCTGGTGATTGCCCACCGGCAGGCATCGGTATCCATGCTGCAAAGGCGTTTTCGGATCGGATACAGCCGGGCCGGCCGGTTGGTTGACGAACTGGAATGGGCGGGGATTATCTCCGGTTACAGCGGCTCCAAGGCCCGCGAGGTACTGGTCGATGAAAGCTACCTGGAAGAGCTTAAGGGCAATTATGATGACTAGGCTGATGAATCGTGATTTATTCCTTTAATTACGGGCTGGCGAGATCGCCACGTCGCGCCCGATGGCCGGTCCTCGCGATGACCAGCAACGAGACAGTAATACCATATTAAATCAGGGGCAGCAATTATTGTGACTGACAAACGCATACTGATTACCGGAGGCGCAGGCTTTATCGGTGGTAATTTTGTGGCCCGGGCGCTCGATCTTGAACTGGGCCAGGTACTTGTGCTCGATAAATTCACCTATGCGGGACACGAGGCCACCCTGCGGCAGTGGGAAGACCACCTGAACTATGAACTGGTGCGGGGCGATATTTGCGATTCTGACCTGGTGGCCAATATTCTAAAGGACTTCCATCCTACCTGGCTGGTTCATTTCGCGGCGGAAAGCCATGTCGACCGCTCCATCGATTCCGCCGCCAACTTCATTCAGACGAATATTGTAGGCACATTCAATCTTCTGGAGCAATGCCTGTCATATTGGCGAACACTGGATAGAGAAGACGCAGCCGGCTTCAGGTTCCACCATGTTTCCACGGATGAAGTATACGGCAGCCTGGGAGCCACCGGCTATTTCACTGAGACTACACCGTATGCCCCCAACTCGCCCTATGCCGCCTCGAAAGCCGGCTCGGATCACCTGGTGCGGGCCTACCATCATACTCACAAACTGCCGGTGACGATCTCGAACTGCTCCAATAATTATGGGCCCTTCCAGTTTCCTGAAAAGCTCATGCCGCTGGTTCTGCTCAATGCCCTCGAGGGCAAACCGGTACCCGTCTATGGCGATGGTCAAAACGTGCGGGACTGGCTCTACGTGGGTGACCATTGCGACGCGATCCTGCAGATACTGGCCCATGGCAGCAAAGGGGAGACCTACAATGTGGGTGGCCACTGCGAAAAGACCAACCTGGAACTGATCTATGCCCTTTTCGAGGCGCTTACCCGTCATAGTGAGCTGGTTGCCAAAGCCGGTTTTTCGCCGCGCGATGATTATCGCGAACTGATCACCTTTGTTACTGACAGGCCCGGCCATGACCGCCGGTACGCTATCGATGCCTCGCGAATCGAGCGGGAACTTGGATGGCGGCCGGCAACAGCTTTCACCGACGGCCTTGATCAAACGGTATCCTGGTATCTGCACAATCTTGACTGGTGCCGGGAAGTACAGCAGGATAACTACGAGCGCAGCCGCCTGGGCCTGGCAGCGGAACAGTAGTGCCAAGAGCCATTCAGCTTTTATTGGGGGCGCTTGTGCCCATCAGCGCCGTACTTGGCCAGCCGCCTGATTTCAACGAACAGCTCCACCGTTATCTGGCATTAGCGCCCATGTCGATGACCTATAAGTATGACCTGGTCATCGACGATGTATCCCGGCAATGGGAGGGCAACATTTTTATTCATGGCACGGGGCGGTTCCGCGTGCAGTTATGGGATAAAATATATGCCTCGGACTCATCGTCACTCTATCTGCATGACAACAATACCGGCCAGACCGTCATCGACTCCCTGCGCTGGTCCGATCTGAACCTGTGGCTCCGTTTACTGAATGGCGAACTACCGGAAACCGTAACGGTAACATCAGGGGACCTGCAGGGCAACCTGGCGGTGTATGACCTAAAGGATAGTGCTGACGGGTGGGCAGCCACAGTTATCCTTGACACTTTATCGTTACGCCTGGTCAGCATTGATCTGGTTGACGAACATGGCTATCGACATCAATTAGAAATTGGCGTCCCGGCGGAATTTCATCGGGAGGATGTCCGCAGTTTCTATCGACTTGAGGATCTGCCGGGCACACGACTGGATTTGAGGCAGGAATAGCTTGAAGCGAGTAATTGCCGGTATGTTTATCAGCCTGGCGGCCCTGTGGTGGGCCTTCCGGGGGTTGGACTGGGTGGCTTTCAAGGCGGCATTAATGGTAGCCGATCTCCGTCTAGTCGCCATTGGTTCACTTATTCTGATCGTCAGTATACCCATCAGGGGCTATCGTTGGGGCATACTGCTGTCCCCCATCAAAAGGGTGAGTTTGATAGACAGTTCGGAGGCCACATTAGTGGGCTACTTTGGCAATAACGCGCTGCCCTTCCGCCTGGGCGAACTGCTGCGCAGTTATTTCCTGGGAAAGCGGACGAATTCATCCGTAAGTCAGATCTTTGGTACTGTAATCGTCGAAAGACTGCTGGATTCCAGTAGTTTTGTTTTACTCCTTTTGATGCTACCACTGGTGGGCACGCTGCCGGAGCCACTCAGGCAACCCGTCATCTGGACCGTTCTAGTAGCGCTGGCAGGTTTTGCAATGCTGATCTGGTTAGCCTGGCGAAAGGAGATACCGTTCTTAAAGGGGCGGCTGAAGGTCTGGGCTGATAATATCAAGGTGGGCTTTGCCAGCCTGCGGGAAGCGGCCCACTATCTGCCAATTCTAATCATATCAGTGTTGATCTGGCTAACCTATCTGGCAAGTGTCCATGCGGCCCAGCTGGGCATCGGCCTGAACTTAACGTGGGGTCAATCGTATCTGATACTGGTTACCGCCAGTCTGGTAATCGCGGTTCCATCAGCGCCCGGTGTGGTGGGTACCTATCATGCCGGAATCATCCTGTTGCTGGTTAACGTATTTGGTGTTGAGATGTCCCAGGCGCAGGCGGCTGCCGTTGTATTGCATGCGGTGGGCTTTATACCGTATACCGTGCTGGGGGCGTTCTATTACTTCCGTTCGCATATTCATATTCGAGATGTCAGAGAAAGCCAGTGGGACAAGGAACGAGACCCCAATTAGAGCGCTACAGGTTGCTGCTGTTTGACCGTGACGGCACACTTAACTTTGAAGACGCCGGTTATCATCGCGACCTGGCAGAAGTAAAGCCATACCCGTTTACCGGTCCTGCTCTGCAGCGCCTGCGGCAGCGTTTTCAGCTGGGTGTGGTAACCAATCAGAGTGGTATCGGTCGTGGCTTCTGGAGCGCCGGGGATGTAGAGATCTTACATAAGCGTCTCTGCGGGGAATGGGGAATAACCATGCCGTTTTTTATTTGTCCCCACTTACCTCAAGATGATTGTTCCTGCCGCAAGCCGAAACCGGGCTTGATCAATGACGCTTTGAGGCATTTTAATGTGTCGCCGGACGAGGTATTGATGGTAGGAGATTCAGTAACCGATCTGGAAGCCGCTACCGCTGCCGGAGTGGATTTCGCGCTGGTCCTTACCGGGCGGGGCAGGCAGATCGAAAAAGCGGCGCAGGCGTCTATAACAATAGTACTTGATTCCATGGCTGATCTTGCGCAAGGTATAGAGCCGATATGACCAGAATAAAGTCAAAGATTGCCGTTTTGCTGGGAGGGGTGAACTCGGAACAGCAGATCTCTTTAGAATCCGGTCAACGGGTGTTGGCTGCCTTGCACGAATTGGGCTATGACGCCGACCCGATCGTGTTTGAGGGAGACGTCACAACTACGGTCCACGCCGCCCGAGCTTTCGACCTGGTGTTTAACGCTCTGCATGGCGGTGCGGGGGAGGATGGGACCGTACAGACTGCGTTGGAGCAGGCCAATATCCGTTATACAGGTTCCCGGTACAGAGCATCACATCTGGCCATGGATAAGCACGTGAGCAAGCAAATTATGCAAAAGCATGGCATTACTACGGCTCCCTGGATCACGCTCTCCATACCATCTCCCGAGCGGGTGTCGAGTCTTCAATATCCCGAACTGCTGGAGTTTTGTGACGAGTGGTCATTCCCGGTCGTAGTCAAGCCGAATCATGAGGGCAGCACCGTGGGGGTCAGTATTGTAGAGTCCCCGGCGGATTTGGATCAAGCATTGCTTCTGGCCGCGGCAATGGGCAGCCACGTTATGGTGGAACCTTATATTCCCGGCCGGGAGCTAACCGCAACCGTGCTGGACGATGTGCCGTTGCCCCTGGTGGAAATACTACCCAAGCACGGCTTCTATGACTATGAGGCCAAGTACTCAAACGGTATGAGTGAATACCGGGCGCCGGCCGAACTGGAGCTGGAGATCACTGTAAAGATGCAGGGCCAGGCCCAACGCATCTATCGCGCTCTGGGGTGCCGGCACTATGCGCGGATCGATTTTCGGCTGCGACCGGATGGCCGCTTTTACTGCCTGGAGCTCAATACACTCCCTGGCATGACGGCCCACAGCCTGACACCCATGGCGGCCCAGGCGCAGGGCATCGATTTTCCTTCCCTTGTAAACAAGATTGTGAAATTAGCTCTAAAAGACGGCCCCTGATCATGTCCCTGATGCTGTACAACACGCTGTCGCGTCAGCTGGAGCCATTGAGGCCGCTTGAAGATGGCATCGTTCGACTGTATACCTGCGGACCGACAGTCTACGACACGGCCCACATCGGCAACTTCCGCACGTTTATGTTCGAGGACCTGCTGAAGCGCTATCTCACTTATAGCGGTTTTGAAGTGCGCCACGTGATGAACATTACCGATGTGGATGACAAAACGATCACGCGATCACAAGAATCGGGAGTTCCACTAACTGAGTTCACCGCAGACTACACGGAAGACTTTCGCAATGACCTGGATCTGCTCAACATAATCGAGGCGGATCACCTGCCGCGGGCCACGGAATACGTCCCCGAGATGGTGGCGGCCGTCGAACAACTGGTCGCCAAAGATCACGCTTACGTGACCGATGAGGGATCGGTGTTCTTTGCCGTTGCGTCGTTTCCTGAATACGGACGGCTTGCCAGACTCGACCCCGACCAGCTCCGGGGCGGATCACGGGTAGCCGCCGACACCTACGACAAAGCCGAAGCCCGCGATTTTGCCCTGTGGAAAGCCCATAAGCCGGAGGATGGCGCTATATCGTGGCCTTCACCGTGGGGCCCGGGCAGGCCCGGTTGGCACATAGAATGCAGCATCATGTCCACTCTGTTACTGGGTGAAACCATCGATATACACTGCGGTGGCGTGGACAATATCTTCCCCCATCACGAGAACGAAATCGCCCAGAGCAGGTGCCTGCATGATGGACCATTCGTCAATACGTGGCTGCACAGCGAGCATCTGATCGTGGATGGCAAGAAGATGAGCAAGTCACTGGGCAATTTCTATACCTTGCAGGACCTTCTAGACAAGGGACTGGACCCAATTGCAATCAGATATACCCTGCTGGGGACTCATTACCGGCAGAAGTTGAACTTCACTGAGGAACGCGTCACGGCTTCTCAGAGTGCCATCAATCGTCTTCGCGAAGTTGTGCGCCGGTTGAACGCTGTCCCGCGAGACGCCCAGGACCAACGTGAGCATAGTATGCCGGACAAGCGCTTTAAAGCTGCGCTCGATGATGATCTGAATATCTCGAAAGCTCTGGCAGTAGTGTTTGGCTGGGTAGGTGCGCTGTTTGGGTATATGGATGATCGGATTTTGGGGTACGGCGAAGCACGAGCTGCCCTAGATACACTGGAGCAGTACGATAAGATTTTAGGCGTCATTTTTATTGAGCAGGAAGTCGGGTCTGATATTCAGGCCCTGATCGAGGAGCGTGAGACAGCCAGGTCCTCCAGCGATTGGACCAGGGCCGACCAGATCAGGGATGATTTGCTGGCCAGGGGCATAATTCTTGAAGACACGCCTGCCGGAACTATCTGGAAGCGAAAATGAATATTTCACACCATTACGTAAATAATTTTACTAAATTAACTTTCTGATCATTTCACGGTTGTATTTACCTGTTTACCCATTTTAATTTTCGTGGCTCTATGTAAAGCGCCAGCGGAGTGTTGCGCCACCATAGCTCAGTTGGTAGAGCATCTGATTTGTAATCAGAGGGTCGCGGGTTCGAATCCTGCTGGTGGCTCGATCAACGGATCTTTGTCACAATCTGATTTTAATCGCCGGCGTCCTGGCAGGCGCAGAGTCGGGGAGATGGCCGAGCGGTCAAAGGCAGCAGACTGTAAATCTGCCGACGTAATGTCTACGGAGGTTCGAATCCTTCTCTCCCCACCAGTTAATCCGCCGACTGGCAGGGTAGACCTGCC
>DAOWIJ010000098.1 GCA_030640955.1 Fidelibacterota bacterium | reverse complement strand
CCATGTTTCAGCACCTGCGCCGGGCGGGGCAATTGGCGGATATCAACGGCCTGGTCATCGGTGAAATGACCGATATGCCCGAGGAAGATATACCCTACGGCAAATCGGTGGATGAGATTGTGCTGGAAGCCTGCGACGGGTACGACTTCCCCATCGTATCGGGCGTGCCTTTCGCCCATGGCGACACCATTCTCACCTTCCCCATGTCGCTGCCGGTGGAACTTTCCGCCGGTGATAATGCCACCCTCACCTTCCTGGAGCCGCCCGTTGGATAGACCGGTAGCCGACAGCCTGATCAACGAGCTGGCGGAACAGTACGGAACCCCCCTGTATATCTACAACGCCAATATCATCGGTGAACGTATCGCCGACTTGCGCCGTTTCGATGTCATTCGCTATGCCGAGAAGGCCAACGCCAATCTGTCACTTTTGAACTGGATTAGAGACCAGGGTGTCACCATCGATACCGTATCCGTATGGGAAATTGAGCGGGCCTTGAAAGCGGGCTATACTGCGAGTGAGATTGTCTTTACCGCCGACCTGTTCGATCACCATATCAGCAAGTTCCTGCGCGAATATCACGTGCATGTGAATCTGGGCTCACCTGATATGCTGGAGCAGTATACCCAGCTGAAAACAGGCCGGGAGGTTACCCTGCGCATCAATCCCGGTTTCGGCCACGGGCACGACCGCAAAGTAAATACCGGCGGTGAGGAATCGAAACACGGTATCTGGCACGAGTCACTACCCGCGGTGCTCAAACGGGCGGGGAAATTGGGGTTGAAGGTCACCGGCATCCACATGCACATCGGTTCAGGCTCCGATTTTACGCACCTGTCACGGGTCCGGGAGGCAATTTCAAAGGCGGCCTTTATGGCCAAAGAACACCTGACAACCATTTCGGTAGGCGGCGGCCTGCCCGTTCCCTATAGACCCGACGAGAAACCGTTCGATGTGGCGCACTACTGCGCAGACTGGCTGGCGACCAAAAAGACCATCGAGGCCGAACTGGGCAAATCCATCAACATGGAGGTGGAACCGGGGCGTTACCTGGTAGCCGAGTGCGGCCTGCTGGTATGCGAAGTTCGAGGCATTAAAAGCAGCGGCGCCGTCAACTATATACTGGTGGATGCGGGCTTCGACAACCTGATCCGGCCGGCCATGTACGGGGCCTACCACCATATCACGATCCCCGGACGTGCATCCGCCGGGATCAAACCACAGGTCGTGGCCGGTCCGCTATGCGAGTCCGCCGACGTGTTTACCCAGACCAAAGGCGGCTATATCGAGCCTCGTCCGTTACCGGAAACACAGGCCGGTGACCTGCTCTGCATCCACAACGCCGGCGCCTACACTGCCAGCATGGCATCCAATTACAATTCGCGGCCCCTGGCGGCGGAGGTACTGGTGGAAAATGGCGCTGCCCGTTTGGTAAGGCAGAGACAGTCGCTGGAGGATATGCTGAGCAACGAGATCGACTATCTCCAGGCCAATTCCAGATAAGGCAATCAAGTATGAGTAAAGTTTATATATCTTGCGACATGGAGGGTTGCTCCGGCATCCCCAATCACGAATTCTGCAATCCCGCAGGCAAATTCTACGCGGACGCGCAACGCTACATGACGGATGACCTGCTGGCAGCTATCCAGGGATTGCAGGCTGCCGGTGTGGAAGAAATCGTGGTGAACGACTCGCACTGGAACATGACCAACCTGCGGGTGGAGCAGCTGCCGCTGGGTGTCTCACTCATATCCGGCGGTACCAAGATCGATTCCATGGTGGAGGGACTCGACAGCAGCTTCGACGCGGCGGTCTTCGTGGGCTATCATTCGCTATGGGGACGCGCTAAGGGCGTTCTGGCCCATACCTACAGCGGGCATATTACGCAGGTTCTTGTGAACGGCGTGCTGGTTGGTGAAACAGGGCTGAATGGTCTGTTGGCCGGGCATCACGGTGTACCGGTTATTCACGTTTCGGGTGACAGCCAGTTGAAAGAAGAAGTTGCGGAACTGGAAGCCAAAATAGGCTACACCGTGACCAAAGAGGGTATCACCCGTTTGGCCAGCCACCTGTATCATCTGGAGGATGTTCATGCGGCCATCACCAGGGATGTTAAGGCAGCCTGGGATCAGCGCGCCTCCATTCCGCCCCTCAAGACAACCTCACCGGTGGAAATCGCCGTGCGCTTCAAGGAAACTCCCATGGCCGATATCTGCCAGCGCATGCCGGGAGTGCGCCGCGTGGATGACCTGACCGTTGCTTACAGGCAT
>DAOWIJ010000214.1 GCA_030640955.1 Fidelibacterota bacterium | reverse complement strand
GCCGCGGCGAAGGCGGCGTTTTCCGATAAAAAGCCGTACCCCGGGTGGATAGCATCGGCGCTTGTGGCCCGGGCGGCTTGCAGCAGGCGCTCAACATCAAGGTACGATTCGGTTGCCGGGGCAGGACCAATACAAACCGCTTCCTCCGCCATAAGCACATGCTGCGCTGTGCGGTCTGCCTCGGAATATACGGCCACCGTGGAAATGTTCTGCTCCCGGCAGGACCGGATTACCCGGACGGCGATCTCGCCGCGGTTGGCAATTAGTACTTTTTTAAGCACGACGAAAAAGCTTAGTGTTAGGGTAGGCGAAATGCAACTTGAAGAAAAACGACGGAACTGAATTTTTCCCCGTCCTCTCTCCCTTTGTAGTACATATTACAGACTAGGATGAATTCTGAACATTCCTGGTGCATGAGATATCCCGATTGTGCCATTCGCATAACCTATGCCGTTATCGACAAACACAATGTGGGTGAATGATGTTTACCCAATACATGCGTTTTATTGATTCTGCTCGAGCTGGCGGATGATAAATTTGTCTAAAAGAGGAACAGCAAAGGAGTATTTTCCATGGCGGTTTTTATATATCAATCCTGCGTTCCCAAGAGACGAAAGCATTTGGTTAGCATGGCTGCTGCTAAAGGGATTCTTTAGCTCTTGCTTGGACCGTTCTACTATTTCCTGTACTGTAAATTCTTCTCCGGAATTCTCAAGCCTGGCAGCTACGCTGAGCAATTCCCTCTGTCGATCAGTAGCACGCGACCACCGTCCAGCAAAGAAATCCGAATCCAGTTTTCTGATTATTTCATCCATCGGGACAGCGGGCTTTTCGCCAATATCCAGTTTCTGCAGCCATACGTCAAAAACTTCACGGCAGATAAATTGGATAAAGTAAGGATAGCCACCCGAAATATTGATGATGGCATTCACCGATGACTCGCCAAATTTAACGGGGCATTTTTCTTGCTCAGTTGGTTTAATGATTGCGTCCCGGCTATCAGGCTCTTTCAAATGAGTAAGAAACATTATATGAAACATTCTTTCAGCGAAAGTTCGCGCTTCAACCAACTTTGGGAACAAAGTCGGAAGTCCAGTAAGCACCAGCATGAAGGGAATATCCTTCTTCTGAATAGACTGAAAAACATCAAGTAGCAATGATAGTGGATATTGTTGATCGTCTGCGTGATCGGACAGAGTTTGGGCTTCATCATACGCAAAAACTATACCGCGACGATCCACATTTTGGATATATTTCCAGACAGTCTCTAGAACGTGCTTTAATTTGTCCGCCACAAGCCCGGGAGTTTGATTATAGATCTCTCTTAGTGCCGCAAAATTCAGTGTACGCCGAACTTCCTTAGATTCAATGCTGAACCCGATATTTAATTGTTTGTCGGTCTTAACGACTATTCCAGCAGTAATTACCGAGAGATCAGTTAACAAGCGTAAAGCCATATTCTCTTCACTAACACTTGTTGATTCAGACAAGTCGGTTCCAATCCAATACCATTCCTCTCGAATGGCAATCGGCTTAAACGTCTCTAAGAGAACTGTCTTTCCAGTCCCACGCAGCCCCGTGAGAACTAGATTTTCAAGAATCGTGGTTTGTTTTAAAAGCCGCCTGAACTCACTACTCTCTTGACCACGACCAGCCAGGTAGGGAGGCATATGCCCCGCTCCTGGCCTGAAGGGGTTTTCAAAAGCAAAAGTTGAGAAATTTATAATGGATTAGCCCCTTGAGTAAATTTAGTGACGACGCTAAATTTACTCACAATTCTTGTTTCTGCCAACTACTATTTGGAGAATGAAACAGGGCAAAACAATGCGTTCCGCTGACTTCATCTCGATATTCCGCCCGTCTCCACATTTACCTGGTTTTCCACCGCTTCTTTCAGCTGCGCGGTAATGGTGTATTCCGATTGATGGTAACCCTCCCAGGTTACGGGATAGATACCGATACCGGTGCTGGAAATGAAGGCCTCGTCCATCCGGTCGGCATCTTCACGGCGCAGGGGACCCGTATCGACCGTCAGGCCGTGTGCCGGGGCCAGCTCCATAATCAAGTCGCGGGTGACACCCGGCAGGATACCCAGGGCCGTATCGGGAGTATGCAGGGTGCGGCCCCGGATATAGAAAATATTACGCACGGCGCATTCGGTGATAATCCCTTCGCGATTCACGAATACCGGCTCGAATCCGCCGCGCAGGACCACATCGCGGATGGCCAGCATATTGCCCAGGTAGGTCATGGACTTCAGGGCGGGATTCATGCGGGCAATGGGATATTCGGCTTCATCGACGTATTCGACTTTAACCGGCATGGGTGGCGCGGCCTGAGTATAGCGGAAGCCGATATACAGGTTTGCCGGTCCGTGAAACTTCCACGGCGCGCCTGCCAGCGTTCCCCTGGTGCACATGAGGCGGAACAAGGCGCTCTCCAGGCTGTTGCGTTCCAGAGCTTCCTCCAGCAGTTCGATAACCTGGTCATCGGTACAGGGGAAATCAATCTGCAGGATCCGCATACCCGAATGGATGCGCTCCAGGTGCTTCCTGACCCTGAAAATCCTGCCGTTGGCGGCCAGCAGCGTTTCAAACAGGCCGTCGCCGTACCAGAAGCCGCTATCCATAAAAGGCACCGTAGCCTCGCTCTGGCGCACCCAGGCGCCGTTGCAGTAAACCATGGGATCGGAAAGTGTTGCCGGATGTCGTTCCTTGGTCATCTAGAGGTCCTTTGTAAACGCCGTGAATTTAACTGTATCATTCGAGCTGAAAGCACACGATAATACTCCACCGGCCGGCAGATCATCAGGGATTGAGAGGATCTCTTGCCGGTCGGTGGCTATACGCAAAAGCTCGCCACGCCCCCTGCTGGCAACGGCCGGTAATGGAGGTGGAGACCATTTCAGGTAGGTGCCGGCGAAGGCCGTAATATGCAGAGCTATATCATCGTCCCAATCCGGATTAAATATCACCTGGGGATTGGGCACTCCCAGATGCCTTCCCAAGCTCGCGCTGGAGATCATAGCGCCAACCAGCCTTTCCAGGGGAGCGATCAGCTTGTCCCGGAGCCGCTGCTCAAAAAGCGCGCTGTCCACCCTTTGAAACAGCCATTTCCAATCCATCCCCGGCAGTCTATCAAACCAGCTGCGGCAGCGCGCCTGATTCTGTTGGTATGCCATCCAGGAGTCAGCCGCGGCCAGCGCCAGTAAACGCGCCACCAGGTTTTTACGAACCGGCACATTATGCAACCACAACAGAAACAGCAGTGTGGAGAAAGGGTAACGGAGATCGAATGCTTCGGCGCCGATACCAGCCACCAGATTGGGATTGCAGCAGCCCGCCAGGGAGTCGGGTACCTGGCTGTCCGTGGTCATCACCGCCGTGGAAATGCTGCGGAACTCCTGGCGACAGGCAGGAATGGCTACCCATATCAGGTCGTCCAGCCGTGATTCCTCCTCAGCCAGCCACAATTCTTCATCATCGTAATATCCCACGATCCGCCAGCCAAAGTGATGGTGCAGCAGCGCCGCCGACAATAAGCCGTCCAGGTTGGCGGCGATGACCATTTTCTGATCGTGCTCTGCGGCCCAGGGGAACTGCCGGAGCAGCCGCTTTCGGGAGAGGGGTCCTGTTTCCGTCATACTGCCCGCGGATTATTCACTGCCGGTTGATCCCCCTTGCAGAGCACCAGCACTCGGTCGGTGGCAGTGGCCCGGCCACGGGTCTGCTTCCATATTTTGGTCACTTTGGCGTGGTCGGCAATGCGGTCTTCCACAATCTTGATTAAACGCAAGCTGGCGGTAGGCGCCACGGCCTCCCAGACCTCCCGGGCCAGATTCAGGGGCGGCTTTCCGTTCTGGGCCACGTCGCCAATGACCAGGGCGCACACACCACCCGGTTTCAGGGACTGCTCAAGCAGTGTAACGGTCTCGGACATGAATTCCAGGTACTCCGGCAGGGCGTGGGCGTCATCAAGCGCGGCATCCACCTCATTAACAGGTATACCCAGGAACCATAACCTGATCCAGTTATACAAGCCATATTTGATGACTTTCAGGTAAGGGGGCGAGGTTACAACCAGGGAGATGGATTGCGGTTCGATGACCTCGTGCAAAGTGCGCACATTCCGGTTGTAGGCTTCTCCCTCGGTTTCCGGCAAGCCGTCACGGTACAGCCGCTCCAGCCGCTGCGCCACCTTTTCAAAAACGTCGAGATCGAGAAGCTTGATGCCTTTATTTCTGACATAGCGCTGAATATACCCGGGGCTCATGCTGAAGGTATTGGGCATATCGACGCTCAGGTACATGGAGTCGGTGCCGTTTTTGCGGTATTTGCCGTGCAGTATGCCCGTTATGGTGGCCTTGATAAAGGTGTCCTCCCGGGAATCGGTGAGTTCGGCCTTGAGATAAACCAATTGCTTGAGAGTACGGGGATGGAAGACAAACTCTATCTCTTCCGGCTCATTCGGTGATAGGTGAGCCCCTTTGAAGCCCCTTTCCAGGTCGTGCAGCCGTGCTATGGCGGCATCTTTCGTCGGGGGATTCACCTTGGCCCTGGAAAGCATATAGGCCAGGGGATTCAGGTCGTTGGCCACTCCCACCCGCCCGTTGACGCAGGCTTCGGTGGCGGTGGTGCCCCGGCCGCTGAAGGGATCCAGCACCAGGTCACCGCGATTGCTGAAGCGCTGAATGAAATAGTTGGGCAGGCGCGGTGGAAACATGGCCATGTAGCTGCACATGGGATGAAAGGCGTGCCCCCGCCGGGTGGACCGCACCTTCCAACTGGGCTCGATGGTTGGCGTTATAATGATTTGAGTACCTGACATCGACGGGGGAATGTTACGCCAGCGGCCACGGGTAAGGAAAACAAAAAGGGGCGCCAACAAGCGCCCCTTTTTATTACAGCTATCAGTATCTGTTTAGCGGAAGGTCAGCCCCACGCCCAGGTTGTAAGCCGCAAATTCACCCACATTGTAGTCAGCGTTGATGCTAAGCAGCAGGAGTTTCAGTCGGAAGCCCACTATAAACCGGGTACTGTTATCACCATCAAGGCTGAAAGCAATGTCTTCAGTTTGCGTGATTCCATCGAGATCTTCATACTCCAGAGCGTATTCCACATCGATACTGGATGATTCGAGACCCAGGCCGCCATAAACGGTCAGCATGGGAATGCTCTTGCTGGCCTGCAATGTCAGGATGGAATTTTTTGCTACAACAATGTCTGCAAAGTCCATGTTGGAGGCATAGTAGCCAACTGAAATCGCGGGGAAAACCAGCGGTATGGTTGGGATAAATTGGTTCAGGCCTATCTTTGCGCCAAAGCCGCCAAAGGTAATATCGCCCTTATCGGTCGAGATGCTGCCGCCACGCAAGGTCACCTCCGTCTTGAACGGAAGTCCCAGTGAGAATTGCGGCATTATGTTTGGCCAAACCTGGAATCCAAGGCCACCTGGAGTCTGAAAATCGGGAATGGTACCAATCGCCGCGTCGATCTGAGTGCCAAAGGTGCTGGCGACGACATCCTCAGATTGTCCGCTTTCGGTTGCTAGCTCAGTAATCACAGTTGACCTGAGTCCTAACGCATCTACCGGTATCACTCCAGGTTCGTCCTCGCCGAAGAATGTCGGCGTTTCGTAACCTGATTCGTAAATACTGCTGAAAGGCACCTCAATAGTATATCCGCCGATGGCCGGTAAGGCATACGGCCTGTCCGGTAGAGTAAAGACATAAGTCGTAGCAGCATCCGGCACAGCTGTCATGGTGACATTCAGTGTCAGATCAAAGCCAAGCAGTTTGTGAGGCTTGGCCGTCCGGAACGTCCCGGAATTCATGCCGGTGCCAAAGGCAGTTGCCAGGGGTCCCAGATACCCTTTGGCGTTCTCTTCGGCCAAATCCTTGAGGGTTTCCCCGATATCTTGTCCGCTGGCTGGCACGGCAAGGCCTAAAGCCAGAGTCATTGTCAGTAAATATTTACCCAGTCTGTTCATGATGCTGAGCTCCTTTCAGTTCACTGTTTTCTAAATCCGGATTACCAAAGTAGCTGTGCAAAAAGTGGAATTACCTGAATGGCACGTCTCTTCACGCCGTTATTCTATTACAAACAGAGGGGAAAAACAAGATATATCCTTATAACATATGTGATTGAGATCACAGCTAATTTACCAGAATAAGCCGCTCCGCCTTCCGCCAGCGCCGGCCGGTTACCGTATCGGTGGCCTCAAATAATAATACGTACTGCCCCGTACGGTAACGGTTGTCATCCAGGCTGCCGGCGTCCCAGGTTAGCTCGCCGGCGCCGCTTACGGGGCCATGATTGTAGATAGTGCCCAGTTTCCGTCCCGCCAGATCATAGATTGTGGCCCGCACGATAATGGCCGGGTAGGGCGTTGTGTAGCGGATGCTGAGAGCGGCCCTGGCCCGGTTGATGCGCAACGGATTTGGCGACAGCTCTATACCCGTGTCAGCGTCAGGCAGGCTGGCGGCGTTGGGTCCACCCGCCGTATGGCCCGGCTCGGCTGGTGAAGGGACCCAAACCGTTACCCCTGAGGGCCCGGCCGGAGACACACGTTCCAGCGACCGGCCCAAATTTGAGGAGTACTGGTCAGTATAAGTCACCTGATCAATAAGCTGCTCCTCCTGGTCATATATAAATAGCGTATCGCCGCTGTTGTTCAACGCTGGGAAACTATCCGCTGTCAGCAGGTCATTTACCTGGGGCAGCCAGACAGCTGCCGCGGTGTCGCCAGTAACCACAATATAACCACCAGGTTGCACAGTATGCCGTGTCAAGCGCCCGCCGCCCGCCGGATCACGCAAGGACCACTGCTCCAGGTTAACGGGCAAATTGGAAACGTTGGCCAGCTCCACCCATTCCGGCTGACCCGCCAACGGCAGGTACATAATCTCGTTGACCAACAAACTTTGCGGTTCCGCCGGGATGGATACATTGACATTCGCGCTGTCGTTGTCGCTGTTGTAATCGCCCTGTGCCTGGATGGAGATCGGCATATTATAAAAGCCGTATTGCCCCGCAACGGCTAACT
>DAOWIJ010000116.1 GCA_030640955.1 Fidelibacterota bacterium | reverse complement strand
CCCTTCTTTGCCAGCCTGGAGAAGGTGAAGCCCTACTTTATTCCCAAGGAACCGGCCCCCGCCACGGAACGGCGGCAGTCCATTGCCGACCGGGCCATCTTTGACGATACTACCAAGTGCATCATGTGCGGCGCCTGCACCACCAGCTGCCCCTCCTTCTGGACCAACGATGAGTATGTGGGACCAGCAACCTTTGTGAAGGCCCACCGCTTCATCTTCGATTCCCGGGACGGCGGCAACCTGGAACGGCTGGAGGCGCTTGATGACCGCAACGGCCTGTGGCGCTGCCACTCCATCTATAACTGCACCCTGGCCTGCCCCCGGGAGATCGAGGTTACCAAGGCCATCGGCGACCTGAAGCGTTACACGGTGGTTAACCGCTAGGTACTGCTGCAAGGCAATTATTAGAAAGAGGGCGCCTATTCATGGCGGAGGCGCCCTCTTTTTTTTCCCGCTCCAACCCAGCTTCTGCCGAGAGTAACTTCCAACTCGAATCTGGTTCCTTAAAGGATAATTGTTTAGATAATGCAAACGCTGCTTCGTAGAGTGCTGGAGAGCTCGGTCCTGTTCATCCATGTGGTGCGCTGGTTTTTTATCGCCACCCTGGTTGGCGTAGTGGTGGGCGCAGCGGCCACCGTGTTCCTGTTAGCGCTGGATGGCAGCATTAGCTGGACCCAACAGGTCCGCTGGTATTGGTTGCTGTTGCCGGCTGCCTTTGCCGTGAGCACGTGGCTGGTGCATCGCTTTGCCCCCGATGCCGAAGGCCACGGTACGGAGAAAGTGATCGAGGCCGTGCATCGGAAATCGGGCAGGATCCGCTTCCTGGTGGTGCCGGTGAAGGCGGTGGCCACCATTATCACCATCGCATTGGGTGGGGCCGCAGGTAAGGAAGGCCCCGTTGCTCAGATCGGCGCCGGGCTGGCTTCCAAGCTGGCCGACATTCTGAGGTTCCGGGACAAGGAACGGAAAAAAATAGTCATGTGTGGGATCAGTGCGGGATTCGCGGTGGTTTTCGGCACACCCATCGCGGGAGCTATCTTTGGCGTCGAAGTGCTCTTCGTGGGCGCTATCGTTTATGACGTACTGTTCCCATCATTCGTGGCCGGCATTGTAGCCTATGCCACGGCCCACTGGATGGGCATATCCTATCCCCATCAGTTTCAGCAGTTCGAATTAGGCATCGAGCCGTTACTAATGGTAAAGGTAATTGTCGCCGGTATATTCTTTGGCCTGCTGGCGTTAATGTTTATTGAAAGCATGAGCGTAGCGCGTCGTCTGGCGAGAAAGATTACATTGTCACCGGTACTAAAAGCGCTATTGGGAGGAGCAATTCTGGTTGGCCTGGCTGCTGTTATGGGCCGGCAATACCTCGGCCTGGGCATCCACGAGGCGAACGAAGTAGTACGCGGAGGGTCAGCATCACCTGCCGCGCCCTTTATCAAGATGCTCTTTACGAGCATTACCCTCAATTTCGGGGGTAGCGGCGGAACCCTGAGCCCCATTTTCTACATCGGCGCCACGGGTGGTCATTTGTTTGCCCGGCTGTTGTCCCTGGATCCGGCCTTCATGGCGGCCATCGGCATGGTGGCACTACTGGCGGGAGCTACCAACACACCCATATCAGCGTCGATTATGGCGGTGGAGCTTTTCGGGCCACAGATTGTGCCGTATGCCGCGCTGGCTTCGATAGTAGCCTATCTCATGTCGGGTCATCGCAGCATCTATCCCAGCCAGATCCTGGCTATGATAAAATCACCTGCGTTGCGCATGACCACAGGCAAGCAGTTCCAGGATATGACCGAACCTGTGCATTTCAGCTCCGTTGAAGCTGATCAGGCCTCGAGCCTGCTCATACGGGGCAGCGCCACCGCCATGAGGCGCATCAAGGCTTCAATCCGTCGTCGCCGCCAACTGCCTGCCAAGGTGGAGCGGGAATCAAAGAGCAAATAAGACCCCGCACAGACCTAAACCCTTAACGGTCGTATATCTGTGTCCCACGGCCCAGCGTCGACTAAATATCCTTACACATACCGGGAGCACATGCGTTCGTGCTCCCCGAATCGTAAGCGTGCTCCCGCCACCAGCGCCATAATTGGCTGATATCACCTGATCTTCCTATCTCTGGCATGTCCGCTGCCGGTCTCGCTTTCTACTTGCATTTTCCGTCTGCCGCTGGGAACTTCTCCTCATAATATTTCCACATTAACATGCCCTGGTATTCATGACTATTCGTCGAGCGTTTCCCATAATGTTTTTGCTCCTCCTGGCCGCCTGCGGAGAGAACCCGCAGCGCCACCTTGATCTGGGCCAGTGGTATTACCAGAAGGGTCTGATTGATGACGCCATCCTGGAGTACCGGGAGGCAATCAGGCTGGCCCCAGCGGATGCGCGGCGTATGTCCCGCCCGGAACTGGAACTGGTGGCCGGGGCCCACAAGGGGCTTTCCATTGCCTACGCCAAGAAGGAGTGGTATGAAATGGCCCTGGTTGAGGCGCGCAAGACTTTTGAACTGCTGCCCACGCCCGAACATTATGATCTGCTGGAGCTCATTCGGCGCCGGGGCCAGCTGGAAATCCAGCCCTCTCCTTCATCATCTCCCTAACCCGTTGAACTATGCTGAAGCTTGAATCGGTATGGAAATATGCCCGCAACCATACCGGTCCGGCGGTATTGCGTGACTGCAGTTACCATTTTGTGGCTGGCCGCATCTATGCCGTCCTGGGTCCTTCCGGCGTGGGTAAAACAACTCTGCTCAAAACTTTAAATCACTTGCTGCCACTGGACCGGGGTCGCATTCTGTTTGGGGATGAGGACATAGCCCTTATGCCACCACAGCAGGTTCGTCGGCAAGTCAGTATGCAATTTCAAACGCCGGCCTTTCTGGCTGATACGGTGGAGGAAGAGTTGCGTAGCGCGGCCCGATTTTGCGGACGGGACCACATAAATCCCTCCGAATTCCTGGAGCTGGTACGCCTCAACAGTGATTTTCTGCCGCTCATGGCAAAGACCTTGAGTATCGGTGAACAGCAGCGCGTTTGCCTGGCCCGGACCCTGGTAACGCTTCCCAGGGTGCTGCTCCTTGACGAGCCTACGGCTGCTCTCGACGACTCAACAGCGGAGTTTGTCATTGAAACGATTCGTTCCATCAGCCGCGCAGCCGGCCTGCTGACCATATTGGTAACCCATCGGAAAGACCATGCCGCGGAGCTCGGTGACGTAGTAGTGCAGCTGGATGGTGGACAATTAATGGACCAAGACAGTTGAAATCGTATATACTGGGATATGATGATGTAGCCCTGTCGCTGTTGCTCATGGCGATAGCAATATTGCTGTCACGCTTGAGAAGCCTCAAACTTGAGAGAAATCTTGCCATCGGCACAGTACGCTCCTTCGCCCAGTTGACTTTGATCGGATTTGCCCTCAAATTTCTTTTCGCCCATCAATCGCTGCTCACCTTCGGTGCGATTGCCACTATAATGCTGCTGGTGGCCAGTTATGAAGGGGTCAGACGCCAGACTGTCCGGCTGCCGGGCTTTTTCTTCATAATCCTTATTTCCCTTAGCGCTGCCCTTATTCTATCATTAGCCGTGGTTGTTGCGCTTATAATCAGCCCGGACCCGTGGTATAACCTGGTAGTGTCCATTCCATTGAGCGGCATGGTGCTGGGAAACGGCTTGAACGTTATATCACTGGCAGCCAACAGACTTATGGGTGAGATGAAGTTGCGCAGCGCCGAGATAGAGGTAGCCTTGTCACTGGGAGCGCCACCGGCAGCGGCGCTCCAGCCGGCAATTAAGGAATCCCTGACAGCGGCCCTCATCCCGGCTATCAACGCCTTGATGACGGTGGGCCTGGTACAGCTGCCGGGCGTTATGACGGGTCAGATACTAGCTGGGCAGCCACCGGTGGAGGCGGTCAAATTCCAGATTGTGATCATGATGATGTGGGTTACCACCGGTGTGATCTGCGGTGTGGCGGCCACGGCCATGATGCGCTATCTGCTTATCAATAAACGCTGGCAGGTGCGCTGGGAACTGCTGGAACCAACCAGCTCCGCTTAACCGGCAATATCTTCCCCGCCATCCACCCGGATCACGTTGCCGGTCATCCAGGGGGAATAATGCAGTCAATTAAAGCCCCTGGCGCTATTCTCATTATGGCCCTGCTCACTTTTACAGTGCGGAACGTGAACGGATTATGGAAAAAATCATCCCGATGCTTCCCTCGACCGATTGAAGCGCTGACAATCACCTTCCAATCAGGGTAAATTTGTACTGTTATGGCCTTACAGTGCGGTATCGTCGGTCTGCCTAATGCCGGCAAATCAACCATTTTTAACGCCCTGACCGCCTTGGAAGTACCTGCGGAGAGCTTCCCTTTCTGCACTATTGATCCCAACACTGGTGTCGTCGCTGTACCTGATGAACGCCTGCCGAAGTTGGCCCATATCTATAAGCCGGGAATGGTAACTCCGGCCGTTGTAGAGTTCGTGGATATTGCCGGCCTGGTACGCGGGGCCAGCAAAGGCGAAGGGCTGGGTAACCAGTTCCTGGCGCATATCCGGCAGGTTGACGCGCTGGTGCACGTGATTCGCTGTTTTGTCGATCCGGATATAAGCCACGTTGAGGGTACTGTTGATCCCGTGCGGGACGCAGAGCTGATCGAAACCGAACTGCTGTTAAAGGACCTGGAAACCGTCGAAAAGCGTTTACCGGTGCTTGAGAAGAAAGCCCACTCAGGAGATAAGGAAGCCGGGACGGAATTGGCCTCGCTGCAGGTGCTGCATAACGGCCTGAGCGACGGCAAAATGATCAGAAACCTTACTTTGACCGAGCCAGACAAGGCCGTTGCACAAATGCTGAATCTGCTCACCGTAAAATCGATCCTCTACGTGGCCAACGTGGATGAGCGGGAGATCCAGAGCGAAATCCGGGCGCCGCAGATTCAAGCCCTGGTTGATTTCGCCGCCGCCGAGGGAAACCTGTGTATTCGCCTGTGTGGGAAAATTGAGCAGGAGATTGCTCTTCTGGACCAATCGGAACAAGCCGAATTCATTGCGGAATACAACCTTAAGGAGATTGGGCTCACGAAGCTGATTCACGCCGCCTATGACCTGCTGGGGTATCAGACCTTTTTCACTGGCAGCCGCAAAGAGGTGCGGGCCTGGATGGCGCCGAAAGGCGCTACTGCTTACCATGCCGCCGGGATCATACATACCGACTTCCAGAGAGGATTTATCAAAGCCGAGGTGTTCCATTACGATGAATTGATCCGGTTGGGCTCGGAGAAGGCGGTCAAAGAAACCGGCTTGGTGGGCCTTGAGGGGCGCAATTACATCGTCAGGGATGGTGATCTGATTTTTTTCAAGTTTAATGTTTAGCCGTGGAGAGGGCCGGGTGATTACTTGATCAGGAAAATATGTTGCCCCACACTGCCTTTGCCCGGATTGTTCGTGGCCGTGCTTGTCGGTTGTGCAACCCTGGCCGGTCAACAGTCAGCCGCGGCGCCTGGGCTCACCGCTAACCTGTTCCCCATCGACACGGTGGCTTACCTCACCGGGCAATTCCACCCGGACACCACCACGGATTTCGTGCGACTGCCGGCTGATATCAGCGGTGAGCGCACAATGTGGCTGCGTAAGGCGGCCAACGATAGCCTGATGGCCATGAGTGCTGCCGCCCGGAAGGATGGCCTGCAGATCACAGCTGTTTCGGCCACGCGCTCCTTCCGCAGGCAGCGTTTGATCTGGGAAGGCTACTTTACCGGATCCCGAAAAATGAATGGTGAAAATCTGGCGTTAAAATATACCGATCCAGCCGAGCGTTGCCGGGCAATTCTGCAATATTCAGCGGCGCCGGGGCTGTCACGCCATCACTGGGGAACCGATATTGACCTGAATAGTGTGAACCGGCGCTATTGGGATACAGCTGAAGGCCTTCGAGTGCTGGCCTGGCTAAACAGGCACGCCGCGGAATTCGGCTATATACAGGCTTACCCTGAAGGAAGGACGGAGGGCTATGTATTCGAGCCATGGCACTGGTCTTACCGGCCCCTGGCAAAGCCGCTTCTGACGGTTTACCTGAGCGTTATTGGAGAAAGTGAGATTGGTGCTTTTGCGGGACGGGAAATGGTGCTGCAGTTGCCCTGGCGCCGAAGTTTTGTAGCCGGAGTGAACGAGCGCCTAAAATAGAATTTTATTAACCTCAGTGGTTGTTATTACCACCTATTCTTCCTCGTCATCATCGTAGTCGCCTGATGGCCCTTCATCACCGTATTCGTAGTAATCCTCTTCATCTTCGTATTCTTCTTCCCATTCATCCTCATCCTGCAGTTCTTCATCGCCTTCTTCCAGCTCGAAATCCGCCGCCGCTTCCGGGGGGTAATGGAGCGGTGATTGCGGACTGGGTGGCACTGCCGCGGCTGGCTCCGGAACGGTACTTGGCCGGCCTTCAATCAGCTTTAAGATGACCAGAGGCAAGAGTGTAATAACCAGGATGCCCAGGGCCAGGCCAAAACCCAAAGACTTGAAATTATAGCCGCCCCACATGGTTTGCTCCAACCCGTAAAAAGCAACAGCGCCAATTGCCAGTATCGCCCCCAAGCCTGCCAGGGCGCGGCTGACATTCTTGCCCACCGTCAGCAGGGATGCTCCGCCTTCTTCCCCATTGGTCCCAAGGGCGGCTGAAAGGAGGTACATTAACCAGATCAGAAAACCGGCGGAAACGGTAGCCAGGGTGATGGCAAAGCTGCCGGTTACCAGGGCTGCCAGGCCGGCCAGGTAAACGGCTGTCAGAATAATACGGCTGATTACTACCCGTGCGTCCCGGGTCATGGCGTATCCTTCCTTACTTATACGTGCGAAACGGAATCATTGGTCTAAGCAGTAATAGTCGTCCGCAACGCTCAGGTAAGTTGCCAAATGGCCTTCAATAAATCAAGACCAAACTAAGTGTGGGCAAAGGGATGATAAAGTGGATATTAATTTCACGTGACCATAACTTCGGCAATGGTAACGAAAGCTAAAATAAAAACTGGTATAATCGGGGTCGGCCATCTGGGACGGTTCCATGTTGAACAGTTGCTCCAAATACACGAGGCCGAAATTGTTGGAGTGTATGACGTCAACGCGGAGCAGCTACGAACCATCGAGAACGACTTTGGCATCGGCTCATTCGCCAGCATGGAGGAGCTGTTCGCCCGATCAGACGCGATCTCGGTTGTCGTGCCTACCGAGCACCATTTCGCAGTCGCGTCGCAGGCGCTCAAGGCCGGCTGTCACGTATTTATTGAGAAGCCGATAACCCATACACTCACGGAAGCCGACAAGCTGCTGCGTCTGGCGGAAGAGCAGCGGCGACTGCTTCAGGTGGGGCACATCGAACGACTTAATCCGGCCATCAAGGCGCTGGAACAGTATGATCTGCAGCCGCTGTTTATTGAATCTCATCGTCTAGCGCCCTTTTCAGCCAGGGGCACTGATGTACCGGTTATACTCGACCTGATGATTCACGACATCGATGTTGTGTTATATATGG
>DAOWIJ010000251.1 GCA_030640955.1 Fidelibacterota bacterium | reverse complement strand
CCGGTTACGCAAGCCCGATAAACTGATCTCATTCACCGGATTAACCATTACGGTATCCTTCAGCAGACCTCTGATAATCTGAATATCCTCGGGCAGTTCAATGGGGGGTGGAGAGACATCCAGATCCATCGTGCTCTGGGCAGTAGTAATGGCCAAGCTGTCTACCCCCCCGATGACAAGGCCAATATTGATTTCGATCTTGGGATCAGTACCATTCGGAACCCAGACGGTGTCATCCGCAGTGGGCAGAGCCAGACCGATGACCATTGCCAGGTTACCACCGAGTCGTCCGGAAGCCAGATCGGTAGTGTCAGCATATGTGTCTCCGGAACCCAATCCGGTGGTGTCGTGGTTCTCATATAGCAGTGTATCAGCTGCTGAACCCAGACTGAACAGTTCAATGCTGACGGTGTCGATAGCGGTGGGGAAATCGTTGATTACCGAGGTAGCGAATTCGCTGACACCGGAATCGGCCAGCATCTGGATATAACGCACCGCCTTGACGAAGGCGATCGAACTGGCCAGACTGTCCAGATTCAGGAACTGAAAAGGACCCATCTCCTGGTCGAGGCTGACGGTATTTACCAGGTCGTTCCAGGTATCCTGAGGTATGGGCACAGCGCTATCCGCTGGGAAGGAGATATCCATACCGGCAGCGGCCAGCAGTGAATCCAGGGCCAGGACTACGGTAAACGATTCATCCACCGCGTCTGAGAAAGCACTACCATCCGGTGCATCCGCGGATTGGGTAACCGACTCGGACTGGCCGAGTTCGATAAAGAGGTATTCAGACGATATGGAGGTTTTCTGTAGCGTATCGGCAAACTCAATCTGAATCTCCTTATTGGTGTCAGGAGACTCGAATATGACTACACTGTCAGCAATATTATCCATGAGGAACGATTTATTGATGAGAGGGATGGTCAGGGAAACCCCCCAGCGGGGCATCTCGGGCGATTCCAGCAGACTGAAATCACAGGCCCCCAGAATAATCATCCAGAGCAGCAGAAGCGGCGCCGCTACTGTCCTGAGCAAAGTCATTCGTTTATGGTACCATCTGGTTCGCATATCTATTTTCCGCGTTGACGGATGCTCAACCCTCCTGCGTTGAGGGCAAAACTAGGCAAGATTAACGAAAATGCAAATGATTTCCTGTGCGCTGGGGCACTTTGATAAAAATTAGCTTTATCTTGTATTATCAGAATTTATTTGAGATGTTTCTTTAAGTCGTTGGCCTTGTCGGTCTTTTCCCAGGTGAAACCCTCCTCTTCACGCCCGAAGTGCCCATAGGAAGCGGTTTGCTGGTAGATCGGCCTCAACAGATCGAGATATTTAATAACGGCCCGTGGCTTGAGGGGGAATTCCTCCTGAATGATTTCGGCGATCCGGGTGTCAGGCAGTTGACCGGTGCCGAAAGTATCGGCGCTCACCGATATAGGCTCGGCCACACCGATGCTGTAGGCTAATTGGATTTCGCAGCGCTCAGCCAGGCCCGCCGACACGATATTCTTGGCAATATAGCGGGCCATATAGGCGGCCGAGCGGTCAACCTTCGATGGGTCCTTCCCGGAGAAGGCGCCGCCGCCGTGCCGGGCGTAGCCGCCGTATGTGTCCACGATTATTTTGCGGCCCGTCAAACCGGTATCCGCCTGGGGGCCACCCAGAACAAACCGCCCCGTGCCATTAACAATGAAATGGTCATCAAACTCCACGCCGCTTTCCACCAGAACCGGCAGAATCACATGCTTGACCACTTCCTTGGTAATAAACTTATGCTCATCCTGTTCATCAGGATAGGATTCACTCAGGTCGTCGTGTTGAGTAGCGATAACCACCTTGCGCACAGCCACCGGAGTATTGCCATCGTACTCAACCGTCACCTGGGATTTCCCGTCAGGCCGTAACCAGGCCAGTTCGCAGGACTTTCTGTGCTGGGCCAGCCGGCGGGTCAACTTATGGGCCAGGACGATTGGCAAAGGCATCAGTTCTGGTGTTTCATTACAGGCATAGCCGAACATAAGGCCCTGATCGCCAGCGCCCTGCTCGTGGTCCTCGGTATCATTGACACCCTGGGATATTTCCGGGCTCTGCTCATCAATGCTGGTCAAGACAGCGGCCTTGGTGGCGCTGATACCGTAGGAAGCCCTGGTATAGCCAATGTGCGCCAGGGTATCACGGACAATTGAAGGTATATCAACGTAGGTGGTGGTGGTGATTTCACCGGAGACCAACACGAGCCCTGTTGTGGTCAGGGTCTCACAGGCCACGCGTCCATTCGGGTCATTCCTTAAAATGCCGTCAAGAATGGCATCCGATACCTGATCGCATACCTTATCCGGGTGGCCTTCGGTTACGGATTCAGAAGTAAAAAGTCGACTGGCTGTCATAAAATTAATCCCTTTTAATTGAAAATGGTCTCAGCGGTCATCAAAATCCGATGGGCATCCGCACAACAGGAATCCGATGATCTATCAGTTCTTTCCCACCACCATGGGCCGGCGGACAGGAGCCCGAGACCATTAATCTTCATCCTTCAAGAGCTTACTGACGTGGCTCCCCACATCGCCATCAGCGGGGATTGACTCCATTCGATCCAGGAATTTTACATTACCGGTATCGGGATCTTTTACACTCCTGATAATACGAACTCGCTTAGCAATTTGTTTTGAGGTATCTTTTAAAGATTTTTCCGCAAACGTTTTGGGGGTTTTTGCCATTTTATCGTTCCTTACTGTCGTTCAATTCTATGTGAGTAGGACGCCACACTGTTACCGCCGCGTCCCTTAACATAATACATGGCCTGATCGGCCCTCTGGATAATCTCCCGCAGATTACGGCCGTCGGTGGGATATTCGGACATACCGATGCTTACGGTCAGCCGGCACTCAGCTCCGTCACTCTTGAAAAGGTGGTCCGCGATGGAGTTTTTGATCCTTTCCGCCGTTGACCGACTCTGCTGTTTGGTGGCATTGATTATTATCACTCCGAATTCCTCGCCGCCTATCCTTCCGGCCGTATCGGCCAACCTGATACTGGATTTAATTAATTGAGCCGTTTCCGATAACACATGATCACCATGAAGGTGACCATAAGTATCGTTGACCGCCTTGAAATGGTCCAGATCGAGCATCAGGAAAGTTAAGCCTTCCCCATACCTGGTGTTACGCTCGAGTTCCTCGTTGAGACGCTCCATGAAAGAACGATGATTGAACAGCTCGGTCAGGCCGTCAATAGTGGCGATGGCGTGCTCTTCCTGATACCTGGCAGCCCAGATCAGAGCCGTCCCGTGCAATTGGGCGATCGATTCCAGAACGGCCACATCATCGAGAGTATAGCAATTGAGCTGCTTGCTCTCCAGCACCAGGGAACCCCGGGCCGTACCTGACTCAACGATGGGTACTCCCATAATTGACCGCAACTTTGTGCCCTGCAGGTCTCCCTGGTCAATTCTCCCCATACAGGAATCGGCCAGGTTCCCCGTCAGGGGCTTATTTTGCAGGCAAATTTCTCCGTGCCACACATTCGGTAATTCAAATTCGTGGCCCACGCCAAAGCTTTTATCAATCCCGGTAGTGAAGGCAATTTTTAGATACTCAGTCGAGTGGCTGTCGTATAATGATATGCTAAGCTGGT
>DAOWIJ010000138.1 GCA_030640955.1 Fidelibacterota bacterium | reverse complement strand
GACTGGTCGGCAACGATAAAATTGTGGCTCTTATCATCGTGCCCTAAAACAACCAGGGCATGGTCTCCGTATTCGCTGTCTTCGGCATAGTAGGGCAGGTATCCCCGGTCGACGTGCAGCAGGGCGGGCCGCTCATGGGCCAGATCGTTCAGCAGGTCGGCTTCGGCCTGTTGTGCGCTTTTGGTCAGCTTGACATTGATTTCCAGGCCCAGGCGCTTATACAGGTTAGCCATATATTGCCCGAACCGGGTCTTATAGCGTTGTGCCGTACCAATATAGAGCGTCGGTTCATAGCCCTCGTATTCAAAATTGAAATAGGCGAACCCGATACCTCCACTGATACCGAATAGCATGGCTTCAGAGATAGGATTGCCCCCGTGTGTATCCACTACCCCGTGATAAGATAATATATGCCGGACGGCGGTAGTCTCGCTGTATACGCCACCATAGCTGGATATCTTATCAAGGATCACAGGGGCCTCCCGGATAGACATTTTGAGCGCCGTCGATGTTCGTTGATCTCCTTGATCAGTATAATGCCTGACATATTGCCCCAACGTTAATTACTACAACCGGCAGGTCAAGGAATATTATGCCTGTTCGCAAAAGTTGTTCCACGGTCTGGTGGTCAGTTCCCCGGCCCGTAAGCTGCTAATATATTCAGCATTTGACTGTGAATCAAGCCATTACTGGCCAGTACCCGGTTCCCGGTGAAGGGCATGGGAGCATTGTCCCAATCCGATGTCTTGCCCCCAGCTTCCCGACAAATCAGATCACCGGCACAGACGTCCCAGGGTTGAAGGTTGGCCTCGTAGAAGCCATCGAAGCGTCCCGCCGCCACGTAACACAGGTCGATGGCCGCGGCCCCCATGCGCCGAATACCCTGACATCGGGAGTAAAATTCACCGAATAGATCGAAGCTCTTGAAGAAGGTGTCGTCATGCTGATAAGGAAAGCCGGTAGCCAGCAGTGCTTCGGCCAGATCAGAACAGTTGCTGACACCAATTGGCGTACCGTTGAGCGTAGCCCCTTGTCCACGAATAGCGCCGAACTCCTCACCGCTGGCTGGATTATATACGATACCCAGCATAGTCTCCCGATTGACCTGGTAGCCGATGGAAATGGCAAATATGGGCAGGCCGTGCACGTAATTGGTGGTGCCATCCAGGGGATCGATGATCCATCTGGGTGCAACAGGGTCACCGGGCTGGTAGTCGCCTTCTTCAGCAATTATATTGTCATCGGGAAAGGCGCTCTTGATCATTCCCACGATGGCCTCTTCACTGAGTTTGTCGGCCTCCGTCACCAGGTCTACAGCCCCCTTTTTCTCGATCTTCTCCAGTTTCAGGAATCGATCCATTATGATGCCGCCAGCCTGGTGAGCCGCATTCCGGGCTACAGTCATGGTTTCCTCAAGCGCGATATCAGAAGGCATCATTCAGGCCACGTCGCTAGGTTGATCTTTCCAAGCCGCGGTCAAAATAATCCCGGCTCATGGCCACCAACTTGGGCGAGAGCAGAATCAGGGCTATCAGGTTGGGGAAGGTCATGAAACCAAGCGCCGCATCGCCGAACGTCCAGATAGCCTCCAGTGATGCGATGGCGGCGATAAAATGCGCTAGTACAAAGGCCCAGCGGCACAGGGGGATAGACTTTTTGCCCCATAAGTACTCGGCACAACGATCACCGTAATAGCTCCAGCTGATGGCGGTCGATATGGCAAACAGGAAAACGCCCATGGTCACAATCTTGTCGCCGTAGTCGAAGAGCCAGGCAAGGCCGGTCTTGAAGGCATAGGCAGTCAGCACGGAGCTATTGTAGATCTCACCAGAAAAAGAGGGATCAAGGTTGGTCAGATAAAAAGCGGTATGATGCCAGGCCCCGGTGCTGATAATTACCAGCCCGGTCATAGTGCAGATTATCAGCGTGTCGATGAAGGGCCCGGACATGGCTACGATGCCTTCCCGCACCGGGTACTTGGTCTTGGCAGTGGCGTGGGCGATGGCAGCGCTGCCTTGCCCCGACTCATTGGAAAACAGGCCCCGCTTAACACCGAACATCATGGTATTGAATATGACCAGCAATGAGCCTCCGGCAACACCGGCGATTTCCGCGGGCGGATTGAAGGCATAGGTAAAAATCATGCCGAATACCGGGATTACCTGATCATAGTTAGCAAGTAGAATCAAGGTGGCTGCGGTTACATAAAATACGGCCATGAAGGGCGCCAGACGGCTGGCAACCAGACCAATGCGCTTGATGCCGCCAATGATAACCAGGGCAACGATTGTGCTCAGCATAAGCCCGTTAAAGATTTGCATGAGCGACACATGAAAGGCCCCTACTACCTGGAACTGCCGGGTTAAGAAGTGGGTATCGGGATTGGCCACGAGATTGGCTACCTCGTTATAGATCTGGTCGGATACGGTGAAAGCCTGGATGGAGTTTCCCGTGCCAAAGGAACAGATCACGCCAAAAACGGCGAAGGCTATGGCCAGCCATTTGAAACGCGGCCCCAAACCGTTCTCGATATAATACATGGGACCGCCCGATACCGATCCGTCAGCATGGACTTTGCGGTAAACCATCGATAATGTGCACTCACTGAACTTCAGGCCCATGCCGAATAAAGCCGTTACCCACATCCAGAACAGGGCGCCGGGCCCGCCGTAATGAATGGCGGTTGCCACACCGGCAATATTGCCGATACCCACGGTGGCTGAGAGGGCCGCTGAGAGAGCCTGAAAATGAGTGAGATCGCCCTCATCATCAGGGTGATCGTACTTGCCGGATATCACTTCAAAACTGTGCTTAAGTTTGCGCAACTGGATAAAGCCCAACCGGTAAGCCATAAAAATGCCGGTGCCCAGCAGCAGATAAACCATCAGGGGGATTCTACCCAAAAGGAATTGGCTGAAAAACTCAAAATTGCCAGGGAAGACCCATACTTTGTTGAAAAAATCGACACCGCCCATAATCAACAACAGGGCTACAATGCCGATTACAACAACAGATCTTCTGGAATTGCTCATACTTGCTCCCAATTAGAAACTATGCTGCCGGATAAAATAGGCAAAACAGGGTGTGGAACATACCCAAATTTGACCGCCAGCCACAAGATAAAATCTACAAGAGAGTACTTCGGGCTGGTCTGATTTTCATCGTATATTCAGTGCCATGCGCAGCGTACTGGTGAATAGAATTGATGTCTGGTCGGTAGTGCGAACCGTTTTCCCGCTGGGTTGGATAGTATGGGCCCTCCTGAATCTAGTATTCTTCTTGACGGCAGGCAATATACTGTCGCAATTCGCCCGCCAATTCTCCGATTTTGAGGCAGTAGACATGCAGGTTGGCGTACTGGGGAGTATTCTACTCAGCGTTATTATGGCTTTTTTCCAGACGGTAATTACGACCATTGTTTTCGCACTGGCAACGTCTGTGTATAACTTACTGGCGGAAATGGGGGGCGGCATATCAGTCAGTCTGAACGATCAGGCAGACGGTGGAGCCGCCAGGCAGGAACCGGTCACTAATCCCGGGTCAAGTTCAGTCGAAGATGCTCGGAAGCCATAATTCTTGAATATAAACGTATCTCAAATACTAAATTTGAGCACTATGTCCATATATAAATCCATTTACCGGCCGGGCCTAAAGGGAATCCCGGCAGTGGCGATCCTTCTCGCGATATTGATTGGGTCAAGTGCAGGCCAGATTCGCGCTCCGGCGCCGCCACCGGTCAAGCTGTATATACTCGACTTTGACAATCTGGCCGGAAGCGAGCGCTTGGAGTGGCTCACCAAAGCCCTCAAGGATATGGTCCTGCTGCGTCTTGAGGATGAGCCGCGCCTGGTGGGTAAGGACGCCGGTAAAATTGCGCCCTTCCTGGACAAACGGCCGACAGCTAAGCCGGGAGTAAAGGGGCTCGCAGGCGATGACTTGCTGGTCATGGGCGCCTATCATCGGGAGGACGCCCGGCTGGTGGTCACCCTGCAGCTATTCGACATGCAGAGCTGGACCCGCCTCAGCAGCGATGCAGTGGAGGCCCTATATAGCGATATTCCACTGATTAACCAGCTGCTGGTGGCGAAGGTGCTGGCGATGGTCGACGCTGTCAAGTTCGCCAGCGGCTTCACCCTCAGCGGCCAGGCTGCCGCGGTCAAGGAGCTGCGCACGTTCGAAGGAATGCGGCCCAGTCCCGAATTACGCACGGAAGAGTATGCCGCCAGGGCGCCTGCCGTCAGGGAAGACCTGGAACGGGCCGTAGCGGACCTGGAACTGGCAATGGACGAATATTCGGGCTACCGCCAGGAAACTTCGCCCACGGTGCAGGAAGCCGACCGCTACTCCCGTGAGTTTGATCTCACCGGCAAGGGCGCCCTGCCTGAGGAGCGGGAGCAGCACACACGCCTGTTCGAGGAGGTGCTGCGGCAGGTGGGGGATAACCCCTACTCCGCCGAGATCGGTGATCTGGACCTGGTAGTGGATCCCTACGACGATCAGCGGGTGTACCTGAATATTCCGATCAAATATAGCGTGAAGGAAGGGCTGCTGGAGGATATGCTGTACTCGCTGCCCTATGCCTCCACCCGCGAGGCAGGCGGCTTGAGGACCATCCGGTACGATAAGAGCAAATTCAATTTTTCGGCCCAGCTGCTCAGGTCGATTTCCCGGGGTGACTACAGCATTACGCCGGTGATCGAGCTGTTGGATGGCCGGGGCAACCTGCGGGCGGCGGTGATCGACAGCCCCGACCTAACCTGGGAACGCTATTTCCCGGCGGGCAGTCCCCAGGTGGTGCGCCAGAAGCGCTTCACCTCCATGGTGGCGGTAACCACCGGCGGCTACAACGTAGACGTACGCCTGACGACCGACGACCTGGCGGTAACCTACGTGGTGGACATGGATATTTCCCAGCTGACCAGCCAGGCCCGGGTGGTAGTGCGCTTCATGAAGCAGCGGGAACTGGAGCAGTTCCTCCGGCATTTATAAGGGTGGGCGCCCCCCATCCGACCTTGATCGTAATGCCATTTGGGATTAACATTGCGGTGCGATTTTCGATTGGGGAATCGTCTAATGGCAGGACATGTGACTCTGGATCACAAGGTCGGGGTTCGAATCCCTGTTCCCCAACAGGGTGAAATGACCTGCCGTGTGGCAGCACTCTATGGCGCATTCGTCTAGGGGTTAGGACGCCGGCCTCTCACGCCGGTAACAGGGGTTCGAATCCCCTATGCGCTACAACCCGTCGTGCTGAGCTTGTCGAAGTACGATGGTAGCTTCACTGAGCCCGGTCACCCTTCGTCGGGCTCAGAGCGACTACTATTGCGCCCGTAGCTCAATTGGATAGAGCGTCTGGCTACGGACCAGGAGGCTAGAGGTTCGAGTCCTCTCGGGCGTACAAACAAGACCCTCACTTCCCCCGGGAGGTGGGGGCTTTTTGCGTCACGGGCAAGGGATGCTCCCATAAGTGCAGAATTGTGTCCATTATTGTTTTCGGCAGCCCATCAAATGACCAGTAGATACCCACTTGACGCCCACCGGCTGCCCATCTGCCGGCCCTCAGATGCCCCGCAAAAGGTTAGCGATTGGCTCAGGTGGGACCCCTTATCTATCCTCGGGCCAGGCTCCGGGAGAGGTGAGCCGTAGGGGGGTGGGAAATTTTTTGCGTCATTTAGTCACTTTTGGTTTTCCCGGTGATGTCAAAGAGCGTAGGAAGTTAAGCTAAAAGTCGCCACTGCGACTTTCGCCTGGTGCGCGAAAATTGTATTGGCAGATCGCTTGTTTAATCACCGATTCTGGTTTATTCTGTTTAAACAAATGAAACAATTTTAACTTTACAATTGCCCAGTACCGAAAGTACGTCATTATAATTAGGGTAGTTTCAATGAAAATTGATCAAGTCATCATTCGGAGTTGGCGGAATTTTCAAGGTGTGGAAATCAATGTTATTTCTGATTCGCCTCTAGTATGTGTAGTTGGAGAAAATGGAACGGGGAAAAGTAATCTTTTGGAGCTTTTAGGTGCTGCTGCGGTTT
>DAOWIJ010000228.1 GCA_030640955.1 Fidelibacterota bacterium | reverse complement strand
CTATGAGAAGCATAACAATGATCTGGAGAATATAGGTTACCGGGATTACCTGTTACGGTTGGCCGGAGCATTGTTGCCCAAGCTGGAACAAGATGCTCGTGGTCTGGATTTTGGCTGCGGCACCGTGCCAGTAATGGCTGATATATTTGCGGACCGGGGTTATCAGCAAAGCAGCTACGATTGTTTTTTCTACCCGCAAGCGTCCCTGCTCAAAGAGCCACATGATTTCATAACGTGCAGCGAAGCTGTGGAGCATTTCCATCACCCGGCAAACGATTTCGGGTTGATAAACACGCTACTGAGGCCCGGCGGTTGGCTGGGGATCATGACCGGTATATTACAGGATGATAGAAACTTCAAGGGCTGGTGGTATACACGGGATTTTACCCATGTCTGTTTCTACAGCAAAGCAACCATGGAATGGCTGGCGGATTATTTCGGATGGGGACTGATCCGTTTAGATGGGAATATTGCGCTTTTTCAAAAGGATGGCGTTAAAAGCGCGGTTCCCAAGACTCGCGCGCATTACAACATTGCTGCCGAAAACCGGGTTGCAACGGAATCGCCTGATAGAATTACTTGATATTCGTACTGCGATTTCTGGGCATTTTCGTGGTCATAGCGATCTAGTGCTGTCTCAGGATTTTCGTTATATAACTCCTTGAAGTGGTCGTTGTCGTCCACCACTCGCAGGAAGCTGGCGGTAGCGCTCAGGAACATGAATAGCCTCTGCAGATGAGGAGAGTTGTTGATCAAAGTCTCTATGGCATCACGGTTTTTATGGTTGCTGACAACGGTTATATTGCCGGGACCGGAGAACTGTAATGACAGTTCATTTACAAAACTGATTTTATAATGCTCAAGCAGCTCGTTCGTCAATCCGGCAAATAACTGCTCGTGTTCCTCCGTCCAGGCCCGCATATCATCGATACTGAACAGGCCGCCACCCCAGGGCCGCCAATCAAGGATCGGATCAGATTTAATACCTTTGGCTGACGAGGCGGGTCTTTTACTTCCGCTTTTATCCGGACGCCGTGGTTTAACCGTAATGGGCGCTACAGGAGGACCAGGGAGCATTTCCCCGATGAATCTGCTTGAACGAACCGTTTCTGCACTACTCACAATGTATCCCTTTGCTTAAAGTCATTTTCGCTGCTATGCCTGATTGCAAAGGCCGTGCCGAAGCAGCTGTCACGTCGGATAATGTGGCCATAGGGGGATTGTATACCAGACAATATTTCCTGTAAATGGTCGTGCCTGGAAAAATGTGCATACTAACGAAGCTGCCGCTTGCAAGGATGGCGTGGCGGTCATATTTTTGAGTGCTATTTATCGGGAGATTTAAATGCAAATAGAACGAATGAATAAAGGCCAATGGGGCAAGGTGCGGGCCTTCTTCGACCTGCGCACCGAAGATGGACTGGTCGTCAAAGGCTTTAAAATCGTGCAGGGAAGCCGCGGCCCGTTCGTGGGCATGCCCAGCCAGCGCAACGGCGAAGGCGAATACTTCGACACCGTTTTTGCCGAACAACCTGTTAAGGAAGAAATAACCCGGGTGGCGATGGAGGCCTATGGCAGTGAAGCTGTCCAGGGCGCAGAGCCCGCCGTAACGCCTGATGACCAGCCCCCGCCATTTGACGACGACGATATTCCGTTTTAGCCGTGGGCTTAACATCATCCGGCTGAACAGCCACAAGCAACACCGCCAGTAGTGGACAGTTACGGCTTCTGGTCCATTCTGCCACCGGTGGCGGCGCTCACGCTGGCCCTGTGGAAAAAACAAATCTATCCGGCGCTGCTATTGGGAGTGTGGATGGGCTGGCTGGTTCTGGAAAGCTGGAATCCACTGGCAGCGGTGGCCTCAACCATCTCTGCCATCGTGGGCGTCTTCCAGGATATGGGCAATACCCGCATTATCATTTACAGCCTCATGGTAGGCTCCGTACTGACCATGCTGGGGGCCACCGGCGGCGTTGAGGGCTTCATCAATTGGGTGAGCAACCGGCGCTGGGTCACCAATCGCAGGCAGGCCCAGCTGGTGCCCTTTTTCCTGGGTATACTGATTACTGTGGAAAGCTCCATCACGTCCCTGGTAGCTGGTACCGTTGGACGCCCCCTTACCGACAAATACCGGGTAAGTCGGGAGAAACTCGCCTATATTTGCGATTCGACTTCAGCGCCGATTTGTATTCTGGTGCCCTTCAATGGATGGGGCGCAATGGTAATCGGTTTGCTCATGGTTCAAGGGGTAGAGAGTCCCGTGGCCGTCATGCTCGGTAGTATAAAGTGGAATTTTTATCCCATGTTGGCTATCCTGATCGTGGCGGCAACGATTCTGATGGGTCGGGAGCTCGGTCCCATGAAGAACGCTGAAAAACGCGCCCTTGACGAGGGCAAGCTGCTGGCCGACGGCGCGCAGCCCATGGTAAGCGAGGAAGTTGTGGCCGTCGAGCGCCTTGACGCGCTTTCCCCCCATCCGGCGAAATTGATCCTGCCGGTAGTGACTATGATATTGCTTATTGTTGCGGGTATTATCATCACCGGTCGGGCCGAGGCGCCGGATGCCACCGGTATGTGGGAGGTGATCAAGGGCAGTTCTGGTTCTACCGCCGTGCTGTGGGCTGTTCTCGGCAGCCTGGCCGTATCGGGATTGATG
>DAOWIJ010000148.1 GCA_030640955.1 Fidelibacterota bacterium | reverse complement strand
GTTATAGCTCATTTATCCCTGGCACGGGTCTACACTGGATGATTTTCCTTATCGGAACCGCGGTAATGGTTGGGGCAAACTATCTTGCCTTTATGTTCGCAAGAAATATCTTCAACCGCAATGAATTCGAGATGTACGGCCTGGGACCAATACTTGAACCCCCCAACTGCACCTGCTACTTCGCTCAAACGTGCGATAAAGGATGTATGGACGAGCTGAAACCAGCTGAAGTATTCACAGCCGCTACTACCCTTCTGCCTGTAAGATGAAGATCGCCATGCTCGGAGTCTTCCCTCCTTTCCGGGGCGGCATCCAACATTTTAACACCCTCCTTTACCAGCACCTGAAAGCAGACCACCAGGTTTCGGTAATTAATTTCGCCCGCCAATACCCGCAGCTGCTCTTCCCTGGCAAAAGCCAATATGACACGGCAGCCCCAGTAGATCCGGACTTCCGCCATCGGCTGCTCGATCCGGTCAATCCGGTCACCTGGTTTAGAACTTTTAATCGGCTGAGGAGTCTGGCTCCCGAGCTGGTTATATTCAAATACTGGATGCCGTTTTTCGCCCCGGCTTTCGGTACGATAACGCGTCTGCTGCGAAAAAAAACGCAATCCCGGTCCCTGTGTGTTATTGATAATCTGATACCTCACGAGCCCCGACCCGGCGATAAGTGGCTCAACCGGTACCTGCTATCAAGCACGGATATGTTTATTTCCATGTCAGCGACGGTAGAGCAGGACCTTCAGCAACTTAAGCCCGGTGCCGTCTCCCGCTGCCAGCCTCATCCCATATACGAGAATTTCGGCGTGCGCATTCCCAAGACGGATGCCCGTCTTCAATTGGGCCTTGGTGATGAGCCTGTCCTGCTTTACTTTGGCTATATCCGCAGGTACAAGGGCGTGCTGACCCTGCTGGACGCCCTGCCCCGGGTGGTGGAACAGATCGGAGCGAAAACAATCATCGCCGGTGAGTTTTACGAGGATCGGGATGCCTGTCTGCAAAAAATAGAAACCCACACATTGGCGCCTCACATCGTATTGGCGGACCGCTTCATCCCCGATGATGAGGTGAATCTCTATTTTTCTGCTGCTGATGTGGTGGTCCTGCCTTATTTATCGGCTACCCAGAGCGGCATTGTTTCCATAGCCTTGAACTACGATCTTCCCTGCATCGTGACCGATGTAGGTGGCTTGCCTGAGGTGGTGCACCATAATAAGACGGGTATGATTGTGCCCCCGGGCAATCCCCAGGCCCTGGCGGAAGCCATAATCAGCTATTTCGGCAAGACTGACCGCCAGGCGATGATCGAAAATATTACCAAGGAAAAGAAACGGTATAGTTGGCAGGCTTTTACCGAGGTGATCTTCGAACTGGCCGCTTCGTCTTAGTTATTACGGACCAACTTCGTCGTCTGACTTACCGGAAGAATAGACCTCTTTGATCAGGTCTTCCTCGCGGGCGCGTCGCTGCACCAATAGTTCCGCCATCAGACCGATGGAGAAAAACTGAATCCCGACAATTATCAAGAGCATTCCCAGGAAGAGCAGGGGACGACTCCCGATCCAGATACCCCGGAACCAGTTGATCGTCAGGTAGAGTGAAACTCCCAGCCCCAGACCACTTGTTAACAGTCCAGCAATGCCAAAGAAGTGCATCGGTCTTTGGAAGTAACGGCCCACAAAGAGCACCGTCATCAGATCGAGCATGCCGTGGAAGTACCGGGACAGGCCGTACTTGGTCTGTCCGTGTTGTCGCGCCCTGTGGGTCACTATTTTCTCGGTAACACGAAAGCCCTTGTATTTAGCCAGTGCGGGGATATAGCGGTGCAGGCCACCGTGCAATTCCAGCGTCTTCACAACTTCAGATCGATATACCTTCAGACCGCAGTTTGAATCGTGGATGCGTACACCGGTAAACAGCCTGACGCTAAAGTTATACAGCTTCGAAGGTATCCGCTTGGAAAGTGGATCATGCCGGACTTTCTTCCATCCGCTGATCAGATCCCAGTCCTCTGCAAGCATGTCTATCATAGGCCGGATTTCAGCTGGATCGTCTTGCAGGTCCGAGTCAACGGTGGCCACAAATTGGCCGGCAGCTGCCCGAAAACCTCTGGAGAGGGCGGCAGCTTTTCCGTAGTTCCTGAAAAAAGTCAGTACCTTGACATCCGGATCGTTATCGGCAAGTTCATGTAACACGCGGTTAGAGCCGTCACTGCTGCCATCATCAATGTAAATTATCTCGCAACCGTCAAACGATTGTTTGATCTCCAGCAGCTCCTGATGCAATTGATGCAGAGATTCGACTTCATCGAAAACTGGAATAACAATGGAGAGTTCGATCGGCATATAACCGCCTATTCGTTTTTAACCCCGATGGCCTGGTTCTTTTTATCCTCACGCTGTTGTGCGGCCTTGATATAAAATTCCTGTGCGTCGGCCGGTTTGCCAAGGTTTTCATACACTTTAGCCATATGCTCCAGAACCGTAGCGTTGGCTTCATCAATTGCTAAACTGGCAGCAATATATTTCTTGGCCTTTCGATAGTTGCCCAGCCGGTAATATATCCAGCCATAGGTATCCAGAAATGAAGATGAGTCCTTGACATGCTTTATTGATTTCCTGGAAAGGGCTTTGGCGTACTTCAACTGCTTTTTAGAAACTTCCGGACGTTCAGCCAGACTGTAGGCATAATTGTTCAGGATCACCGGATCTTCCTCGGCGCTCTGCAACAATTCCTCATACAGCGAATCCGATTCCTGGTACTTTGCGGCGCCAGACCAGGCTGATGCCAGCAGCTTCTGGATATACCTGGCGGTCGGACGCTGCCGCAACGCAATCAGCAGATGCTGCACGGCATCATCGTAGCGCTTGGTAGAATGATAAAGGTTGCCAAGCAAGTAGTTGGCATCAATATTCTTCTTAAATCTGGGGAGAGCTTCTTCAAGAATACTTATTGCCCCATCCTCGTCCTTGGTGAAAGCTTTGGCAATCGCCAGGCCCGTATAGCCTCCCACGCTATCAGGGTAGGTCTCGATCATTAATTGGGATACAGCCGCCAGTTGGCTGTAATCATCGAGTTGTGAAGCAACCTGACCAGCCATACTCAATACATCCCATTGACGCTGACCATCATCAAGTAAGCTGCTAAGTACAGCCTGCGAGTCGGACAGCCTGTCCAGGCGGCGATAGAGCCATGCGAGCTGCAATCTTGTTGTGGCCGTTGCGTTACCGGTTTCCACAAGCCATTCGAAGACCTTTAAGGCCTCCTCATGGCGTTCCGAACGCAGAATAATTTCGGCAAAGGTTCGGGCGACGGCTCCATCTTCCGGTAAAGCCTTGCTCAGCCGCTGGTAGGTTTGATAGGCACGTTCGAGATCGCCCAGGGATAGCGATATCTCCCCAGCCCGCTCAAGCACGTGGCGTTGTGTGGGATCCTTATCGTAGATGATCAGATAAGTATCTACCGCCTCCTCGAACCGCTTAAGCCCAATGAAAATAGCCGCCTTTTTGAATAGCGGATCAACACTCTCAGGAGCGTATAAAGCCCATTTATCAAGATAATCTATAGCTGCTGAATTATCATTTCGAGCCATTGCGTTGCGTGCCAGAAACTGGTACACACGCGGATCTTCGGGTTCCAGCTTTTGAGCTCTTTCCGCCGCCTTGAACGACATTTTCGGTCGGCCGTCATTTAATAATGCCTCAGCCAATCCTAAATAGATAGTCGCCGAGGTAGTATCAAACCTTAATGCCATCTCATATGAGGCCGCGGCCTTCCGGTAGTCACCCTGTAACATATACAGGTCGCCATCCAGATAATGGGACAGAGCCCGGCTGTCAAACTTGACGGGGGGCGCATCCTGCCCATCCTGTAAAGGAGCGGCATAGGTCAGTTGGCCATACAGGAAAAGGCCACTAACATAGATTATCAGGGATGAATGACGCCTCTTGAACATGTCAGGGTTGATCTCTTGGCTCAACGAGCTCCTTCAATCTGAGCACACTTATAATAAGATAATTGCGCGGGGTTGCATCAACCCCCGGTT
>DAOWIJ010000219.1 GCA_030640955.1 Fidelibacterota bacterium | reverse complement strand
TACCAGCAGCCTCGTTGTTACGGCGCCTATTTTTTCAATAATCAGACCTGCCAGGTTGAGCCCGTATTTGCCCACCAGACAATTTTAGCGACCGGTGGTCTAGGTCAACTGTTTCTGCATACCACCAATCCACAGGAGGCCCGCGGTGATGGTATTGCCATGGCCTGGCGGGCCGGGGCGCGCTGTCTGAACCTGCAATTTATCCAGTTCCACCCCACGGCCCTGTATCATGAAAGTGGCCGTTTCCTCATATCTGAATCCCTGCGCGGGGAAGGCGGGGTGCTGATCGATGACACCGGCGCTGAGTTCATGAAACAGTATCATAAAGATAGCAATCTGGCGCCCCGGGATGTGGTGGCCCGGGGTATCCACAATACCATGATTGAGAAGAAAATCCCCTGCGTGTTCCTGGATATCACCCACAAGCCCGCTGATTGGATCAGAGAGCGGTTCCCGGGCATCTCGTCCCAGTGCCAATCGTTGGGTCTGGATATTACATCAGAACCCATACCTGTGGTGCCGGCCGCTCACTATAGTTGCGGTGGCGTGGCCGTTGATTTGGCGGGCGGAACCTCCATCGAAGACCTGTTTGCCATCGGTGAGGTCTCCTGTACGGGAATTCATGGCGCCAACCGGCTGGCCAGCACCTCGCTGCTGGAGTGTCTGGTGTGGGGGACACGGGCCGGTGAACAGGCCGGCCATGAAGCGGGCAGCCGGTCCTCTCCGGCCGGGCTGGAAATGCGTCCGTGGGAGTATGAGCATGACGATGTGGACCTGGCATTGATCGCCCAGGACTGGGAGACGATCCGCCATATTATGTGGAATTATGTCGGGCTGGTACGCACGCCCAAGCGGATGCACCGGGCCCGGACTATGCTCCGGCAGCTGCAGATGGAGGTGGAGGATTTCTATCAGGCAACCACATTATCCGATGATATTATCGGCCTGCGGAATGGCCTGCAAACCGCCCTGGCCATACTTTACGCCGCCGGCGAGATGCGTGAGAGCCGGGGTTGTCACTACGTTACGAACGAAGGTTGAGCCAGGACCGCTTAGACTGTGAATCAGATTGCCGCGCCAATCAAGATAGCCTTGCTGGGCCCCGGAAGGGTAGGTCGCCCACTGGTGGCGGCTATGCAGCTGGCCGGATATGCAGTGGAGGTATTTACACGTGGCAGCATCGATACCGGCAAGCATAGGAACCTGGCCGGCTTCCAGTTAGCATTTTTGACGCTACCGGATCAGGAAATTCCCGTAATTTCGGGGCAGATAAAGCAGTTTCCCGGCGAGGGACTTATCCATTGCTCCGGCCAGGTATCCAACCGTATGCTAGGCCCGCGGTCAGCCATGTTCCACCCCTTGATGAGTTTCAGGGGCGATGAAGAGGCAGATGTATTTACAGGCTGTCCCATCGGCATCAGCGGCGCCGGTGAACTGGTTAACCGGCTGCAGAAGATTGCTGACGCCATCGGTGCATTGCCATTTGTACTGGAAGAAGAGCACAAGGCCAGCTATCATCTGGCGGCCATGTTCGCATCGGTATTCCCCTATACTTTACTCCTGAAAGCAAAGGAACTTGCCGTGAAATCGGGCATTGCCCCTGGTCAGGCCGGGCGGATCTTTGGCCCCATATTCCGGCGGGCATTGGACCACCTTGAGCAGACCGGCGCCGGCCAGGGAATGACTGGTCCGGTTTCGCGGGGAGATGGCCAAACCTTACAGGAACACATGACCCTGTTGGCCGATAGCCCTGAGGATATAGCTCTCTATAAGGCACTGACCAGGTTGAGTATCCAGTACGCCAATCTGGAGCACGATATTGAGGCAAAACTGCTTGGCATTATTGAGTGAAAATCACTGCCCCTATACGACGCAATACTCAGTTGGCGGGTCACACAAGATAGGTCACGAATGAATAGTACGGTTAAATATTTCGCGGAGGCCAAAAGCCGTGGCGAGCCAATTGCCATGATAACGGCCTATGACGCCACCAGCGCCGCCCTGGCGCAGGCAGCGGGCATTACTAATCTGTTGGTAGGGGATTCGCTGGGCATGGTGGTCCAGGGCCGCGATTCCACTCTGCCGGTCACCCTTGACGATATCTGCTACCACACCAGATGGGTGGTGCGGGGTGCGCCGGAGTCGTTCGTTATCGCTGATATGCCTTTTATGAGTTACCAGGTATCAGTGGAAGACGGTTTGCGTGCCTGCGGACGGGTAGTGAAAGAATCCGGTGCGCACGCGGTCAAGTTGGAAGGCGGGACCAATATAGTGCCGCTGGTCAAGGCCCTGGTAGATATAGGCATACCCGTGATAGGCCACATCGGGATGCAGCCGCAATCGGTAAATCTATATGGTGGTTATGGTAAACGGGGTAAGTCATCCGCTGGGCGCACGAAGCTGTTGGATGAGGCCCAGGCCCTGGAAGCAGCGGGGATATTCTCTATTGTGCTTGAAAATATTCCCCACAAGCTGGCCGGTGAGATCAGCGGCAGCCTTGTTATCCCTACCATCGGCATAGGCGCTGGTCCGGAGTGTGACGGTCAGATACAGGTATTCCACGATCTCCTGGGTCTGCAGCCCGACTTCAAGCCCCGGCACACCAGGCGCTTTGGCGAAATTGGCCAGGCCATAGTCACTGCCCTGGCAGCTTACGCTGACGAAGTGCACCGGGGGAAATTCGTCTCTAAATGAAAGTGATCAGGGAGATCGATGGCGTCCGCGAGTTCCGGCGGGCCCTGTCCGGCACACTGGGACTGGTGCCTACCATGGGGGCGCTCCACGAGGGTCATCTATCGCTGGTCCGCGCTGCCCTGGATGAGTGCGACACCGTGCTGGTATCGATTTATGTAAATCCCACCCAGTTCAATGCCCCATCCGATTTCAGCTCCTATCCCAGAGACCTGGACCGTGACCTGGAATTATTGACCAGTGCAGGCGTATCAGCGGTTTTCCTGCCTACTGACAGCACCATGTATCCTGATGGATTTGCTGCTGCTGTTAAGGTCAGCGGATTGGCCGATAGGTGGGAGGGCATACACCGGCCCGGCCACTTCGACGGCGTGTGTACGGTAGTGGCCAAGCTGTTTAACCTGGTTCAACCCGACCGGGCCTATTTTGGCATGAAGGATTACCAGCAGTTCCTGGTTGTTAAGCAACTGGTGCTTGATCTGAATATGCCGCTGCAAATTATAGCCGGCCCCACCCTCAGGACCACCGATGGCCTGGCATACTCCAGCCGCAATGTCCTGCTTTCGGCCACCGAACGGGCCAGAGCGCCGCAACTGAAGGCAGCGCTGGACGAAGCGGCTCGGGAGATTAACGGCGGATCGCCAGTTAAGGAAGCCACTGCCGGCGCAGTAGAGCGGTTGGTCGGCAATGCCTTCAATCTAGACTACCTGGCCCATGTGGATGGCCACACTCTGGAAGAGCTGGCGCAACCTGCTCAAGATGCCAGGTTGATTGTCGCTGCCCGACTCGGCAAGATACGCCTGATCGATAACATTGCGGTCTAAGCTACCATAATTTGTTCAGTCGCTGGAGTGTTGGTCAGTAATAAATGCGATTATTCTGCTTCAAGAGTGTTGCCGGTCCCGCCATCCAGGGCGCTATAGTCTGCCCGGGTATCACAATCTTTCAGCACTGCTGAATCCGTGACCGACACCAGAACAACTTCAGTTTCATGCCTTAATATGATTTTCCTACCGCCGGTTTCACCATCTAATGCCAGCAACTCATCGAAGTACTTCCTGGGAAATATCACCGGATTACCACGCTGTTTATTGTAGCATGGCGCAATGATTTTATCAAGTCCCTGACGGGAAAATTCGGCTGCCAGCCGTTCCAATAATGGGGCCCCGATCAGCGGCATATCGGCCAGCAGTATGGCAACGCCACTCAAAGCAGCGGGCAGGGCCGTGATTCCGGCGCTGATGGAAGATCCCATGCCATTGACCCAGCCATCGTTTGTAACCACTATTATTTGAGGATCGTTGAGTAGCGGCAATAGCGTTTGTGCTTCATAGCCGAGCACCGTTACAACAGGATGCAAGCCTGCTGTCCGGGCCGCACTCAGTGAATGCATGATCATCGGTTGCCCCTTAAGCGGCAGGAGCAGTTTATTTTGACCTGGCAACCTTTGGGAGCTGCCGGCCGCCAGAATGATGGCGCCAATATTCATGACGTAACTGATTCCATGTTTAGGTTGTTTTATTCGGGGCGAATTTACCGCCTAATTATTTATGATTCGTAATTCGGGTTTTTGTCGCCAATGTCTATACCACTATTATTCTGTTATTTATGCCATTATTGAATCCCCACAATTAGTGGGAAAAAGTTATCCGGCGCAAACAGTCCTTTTTACGCGATATTTTTTTGTCTCCCCCTTTGCTTTCCCCGCTCCCATTGCCCTAAATTGACCGTGAGTATTTAGGAGCGGAATGAAACCGCTCGTATCAGAGCCAAATTGCTGTCTTCTTGATAAATACGCGGATCGCCATTTCCTCTACGCAGGGGTAGCGCACTGATATTGGAGTGGCTCGGTTTCAGACAATGCGGTTCGGCCATGATCCCAAGGCTGCCATGTGCTTTGATACGGGGAAGAAATTGAATTTGTATTTATTGGCTTGTCAGGTTAAATTTTTCGAGCTAATGTAAACAACTTAAATTTATATAGATTAGAATATTCAGATTATATAAATAGGTTTGATAAGATTTTCAATCTCATTTGGGAGCATCAAAAGGTCTGGTTTCGGCTTGGAAATCACCGATCTTTGAAGCATTAAAGTCAGGAGAACAGATCGTTATGGAAACTATTACGGTTGACGAACAAATGCAGTTTGATACCAAGGCCGCACTGCGTCTGCTTAACACCAAGGAAGCGGGTATTGCGCTGGTACCTTTGGCAGAAGTTGTGCAACCACAGGCAACGCTGTTCTGGGCAGCTATTTTCTTTGGCATCTTTACTGCTATTTTAGGGTCGTTGGTATCACTGTTGACTACTTCCTACAGCAATACACCAGTGATTTACATACTGGGATTATTCCTGGTCTCCTACCTGGCATTTTTCCTGGTATTCACCATTCGCGGGTTCACCAAGCGCAAGAATATCAGGAAAGAATCTTTGGAGGCTGATTACACAGGTGAGGACTCGGTGACCAGGCGCATCGGCGCTATCGAGCGGCGTATATTTCTGGAAAAAGTTCATAAGGACTTGGGCCAATTTGTCTTTGACAAAGCCACCACGATCTCATTCGAGGAGTTTAACCGAGTCATTGATGAAGCCATGGACTTTGAGGAAGGTGATCAGAGACGGCAGCGATTCAATAAGAAACTGCTGGACGAAGGACTCATTGCCATCGATAAGACGGATGCCGACAACTGGACCGTATCCTTCGATCACGAACTGTCACTACCAGTCTGACAAGCGGCTGCTAACAGCTTAGATTAAAGATATTGACGCCTGACAGTGCGGTTTTCCCTCAGCGGGGATCGCTTGTCAGGCGTTTTGCTTACGCGATCCTGCAAACTCACTGGGTGGTGCCCAACGCTTACTGAACTCACCACATCTGCCCTTTACCGTAATGATTTGAGGTCATAAACTTCTACCCATGGGACAAGTATTAATCCAGAATGCCCTGTTGACCGCCACCATGGATGATGATCGACGGGAATTCAGCGGCGGACATATCCTGATCGATGGAGGGCTGATTACATCTGTCGGTCCCGAAGCGCTTGAGGTGGAGGGCGCCGCCACAATCGACGCGTCCGGCATGATTGTTATACCAGGGATGGTAAATACTCATCACCATCTGTTCCAGACCCTCACCAGAAATATTCCGGCGCTGCAGGATGCGGGTCTTTTTCAGTGGCTGATGGGGCACTATCCTATCTGGCGGGAAATTACTCCTGAAGCTGTGAACTTGAGCGCTAAGACAGGCTTACTGGAACTGATGAAATCGGGAGCAACTACCAGCAGTGACCAGCTGTACGTTTTTCCCGCCAAAACCGGTGACGAATTGATTGACGCCGAAATAGCGGCCGCCCGTGAGTTAGGGATACGCTTCCAGCCGACCCGGGGATCTATGTCGCTGGGTGCGAGCAAAGGAGGACTGCCGCCGGATGACGTAACTCAGTCGGAAGACGTGATCGGAAGGGATGCGATCCGTCTGATCAAGCGCTACCATGATGACAGCGCCGGGGCCATGATCCGCATTTCCCTGGCGCCCTGTTCACCTTTCTCGGTTACACGGGAGCTGATGGAATCTACGGTACGCATGGCCAATGAATACAACCTGCAGATCCATACGCATCTGGCGGAAACAGCCGATGAGGAAGTTTATTGCCGGCAAAACTTTAATCGCCGACCCGTTGCTTATGCTGATGACCTCGGTTGGCTGCGTTCAAACGCCTGGTTCGCCCACTGCGTATTTCTTTCCGACGATGAGATCGCAGACCTGGGAGCCGCCGGTGTTGGTGTGGCCCACTGTCCCACGTCGAATATGCGGCTGGGATCGGGTGTTGGCCGAGTCCGGGAGCTGTTGGATAGCGGGGTTAATGTGGGCTTGGGCGTTGACGGTTCCGCATCCAATGACTCCAGCAACATGCTGCAGGAGGTCCGCAATGCGATGCTCTTGTCGCGGCTGCGGGATGAGGCTTACTGGTTGTCAGCCAGAGACGTTATCCATATGGCCACCAGGGGCGGCGCTATGGCCCTGGGCAGGACCGATATCGGTCAGCTGGCCGCAGGAAAAAGGGCCGACATTGCCATGTTTTCCCTCAACAGTCTGGAATACGCCGGTGGCATGTCCGACCCGCTCGGCGCACTTGTATTTACCTCCCGGCTGAGTCCGGTGGATTACCTGTTCATCGATGGTCAACTGGTGATTCAAGCAGGGCAGTCGCAGGTTGATGAGGCCGCCCTTATCGAGGAGCATAACCGGCATGCTGACAGAATGTTACAGGCCGCAGCTGATGCTACCGGCACCGACTACTGGAAAAAATCCGACTCGACTTGACGAGCCACTTGCCAACCTGACAGACCCCCATTACACGGCAGTAGCATCCCATATGGCCCGGTAAACAAAAAGCCGGACCTCGCGAGGCGCCGGCTTTTTGAATTGGGATGTAAGCGCCAGTTACAGGTAGGCCCTGAGAGGCGCCGAGCGTGACCGGTGCTGCAGGCGGCCGATAGCCTTCTCCTTAATCTGCCGGACGCGTTCACGGGTCAGGCTGAATTCTTCGCCGATTTCATTCAGGGTCAGGGGATATTCCTGATCGATGCCAAAGTACATTTTAATGACGTTCCGTTCACGGTCCTTAAGGCTGTTCAACGCGATCCTGACATCTTCCCGCAAGGAGAAATCATTCAGATCCTCGTCAGGCACCGGCGATTCGTGATCTGGAATGATGCTCATCAGGCTGTTGGATTCAGAATCGGAAAAGGCCATATCCAGCGATTGGTGCCGCTGGCGGAATTGGAGGGTGTTGGCCACCTCATTGGGCTGCTTATCAACATGACGAGCGATTTCTTCCACCAGGGGGGTGCGCTCAAATTGCTGCTCCAGTTCTTCGGTAGCCCGGGCGATCTTGGTGATGTCGCCCTGCCGGTTGAGGGGAACCCGGATCATCCTGGAATGCTCGGACAGGGATTGCAGAATCGCCTGTCGAACCCACCATACCGCGTAGGAAATAAACTTGAACCCGCGGGTCTCATCGAACCGTTCAGCCGCCTTGATCAGGCCCAGGTTGCCTTCGCTGATCAAATCCTCCAAAGGGCGGCCTTGACCCTGGAACTTCTTGGCCACACTGACCACAAAGCGGAGGTTGGCCTCGATCAGCTCCTTATGAGCTCTTTTGTCGCCTTGCTTGATCCGTTGGGTAAGTTCGATCTCCTTACGCGGATCAAGTGGTTCAAACTTGCTGATATCCGATAGATACGAGCCTAATGCACGATTGGAATCACTTGCCATGTTGTCTTAATCACCCCTAATTAGATGCCAAAATACAATTTTGGTTAGCATCAAATGTAACAAAATATATTTGCTTTTTCAATCACTTTAAACAGTCAAAAACAGAGTCTCCGAATGAAACGTTTAAATAACTTTCCTTAACCAAACTCAATTATAATATGCACCTTGATTCATTCGGTTCCCATTCTTTATCGGATGATATCTGTGAATTTGAAGTAGATGGGTTATCTCGTACTTGGTGTTGGGCCGGCAAATTGCTAGATTTCGACGCTGTCAGAGGAGGTGATAGCGATTGATAAATGATAGTAATAAACCGTTGCCTGTTTTGAAACCAAATAGCCCCAACAACACACAACAACAAACCGGTGAATGCGTCATACTCCTGCACGGGCTGGCGCGTACCTGGCTTTCCATGGTCAGGCTGGCCAGAAGATTGAATATGGCAGGCTATCATACCCATAACATCGGCTATCCTTCAACGTCACATACCATTGGAGTCCTGGCTGAGAGGGTGGGAGCATTAATCCAGTGCCATCCCTGCGCCCTGCAGACACGGGTAAATTTTGTCACCCATTCCCTGGGTGGTGTGCTGCTGCGAAAATATTTTAAAAACCATGAAATGCCCAATCTCGGCCGGGTTGTTATGTTGGCGCCGCCCAATCAGGGTAGCGAGCTTGTTGATCTGATGCGGAAGGGGCGTCTCTTTCAGCTGTGGCACGGGCCCGCGGGCAATCAGTTGGGCACAACCTCAGACAGTATTCCGCTGGATCTGGGTGCGCTTACATTTGAGGCGGGAGTGATTGCCGGTGACCGGCCGATTAACCCGCTCACCGCGCGTTATATACCGAGGCCAAACGATGGTATGGTATCGGTTGAAAGCGCCAAGGTGGCGGGCATGAAGGCATTCCTGGTAGTCCCCGCCAGCCATACGTTTATCATGTGGCGCAGGGAAGTATTGGACCAGGTAGTGCACTTCCTGAAGTATGGCGCCTTTAATGAGGTTTTGCAGAGCAATCGGCTGAATAAGGAAAATCCTGTTGAATGACCCGGTAATAGTACCCTTCTGGTTGGCAGTGGCAGTAAGTCTTCTGGCATCCTGGGCATTGCTGGAGAGGTTGTTGGTCCCGGGAGTCAGATGGTTCTTCCGGCGCCGGCTCAATCTGGCGATTGACGAGCTTAACCAGCGGCTTGACCTGCGCCTGCCGGCCTTTAAAGTGACCAGGCGCAAAATACTGATCGAGCAGCTGACCTACGACCCCCAGGTCCTTGCTGCCGTGGAAGCGTACTGTGCGGAAGAAGGGATTCCCCACAAGGTGGCCATGGATAAAGCGGAGCGCTATGCCAGGGAAATTGTGCCCTCATTCAACGCTTACCTTTATTTCCGCTTCGGCAACTGGCTGGCGCGCTCGGCAGCGCGCTTCCTCTACCGGGTACGCATGGTATATTCTGACGAAGCCGGCATACAGGCAATCGCACCGGATTCCAGTGTGGTATTCGTGATGAACCACCGCAGCAACATGGACTATATCCTGCTGGCGTATATGGCGGTCAACCGTTCGGCGTTGAGTTATGCGGTGGGCGAATGGGCGCGGGTCTGGCCGGTACAGCAGCTTATCAGGTCGCTGGGAGCCTACTTTGTGCGGCGTAACTCAGGAAACAAACTGTATCGGCGGGTCCTGGCCCGCTATGTGCAGAAAGCTACCCAGGCGAGAGTGGTACAGGCGGTTTTCCCCGAGGGTGGGCTTTCTCGTGACGGTAAACCAGGGGAGCCTAAAATCGGTCTCCTGGATTACATGCTGCGGGCCTTCAAGCCTGCCGGGAACAGTGACCTGGTGTTCATCCCGGTGGCTGTCAACTATGATCGCGTGCTGGAGGATCGCTCACTATTGATGGATTATCGGGCCGGTGACCAGCGCCCGACACGGCGCCAGATCATAGGCAATACGCTCGGGTTTATCGGACGCAACATAGGTCTCATGCTGCGCGGAGGATGGTATCGTTTCGGCTATGCGGCGGTAAACTTCGGCACTCCGATTTCCATGACGCAGTATGCCGCCCAAAACGGGGCTGATTTTACGGGCTCCCCTCGTGAAAAGCGTGTGGAGCTGGTCAAGCAGCTGGCGGATGAGATAATGGAAGCCGTCGGCGGAATCGTTCCGGTACTGCCGGCTTCACTGATTGCCTGGATACTTGCTGAGGAAGAGGGCAAGACACTTTCTGAACTGGATATCAAGACCCGGGCCTACCAACTGATGGACAAGTTGGAGAACGCCGGCGCTCATGTTCATATCCCGCGAGGTGACCGCAGTTACACGATCAGGGTCGGGTTGCGAATGCTTGTATTACGCCACATCGTCGAGGAAGATGACCTGCTCTACCGGGTTGTTCCCGCCGAATCGAAAATCCTGCGCTATTACGCGGATTCCATCGCCCATCTGATTGACTGAGTCCGCCCGCAATCCGGCGGCTTAATGCACTGAACACGAAATACAGGGATCGTAGGCTCGAACGAGCATGGAGCAAAGCAGTTCCAGCCGCTCGTTGGTCATGCCTTTCTCGGTGGCGAACTGTTCAACCAGGGCGCGCATATCATTGTGAATGTTGGCGTTGTTCTGGGTTGTGGGGATGACGCAGTTGGCCTTGGTGATTTTGCCATCCTTATTGTACTTGTAGTGATGGTAGAGAATACCTCGGGGCGCTTCAACTGCGCTAACACCCTCGCCGGCGCGGTATTTTACCTCTACCATGGTAGGCGCGCTTTTCATGTCGGCCAGCTGGTCGATAAGATCCAGTGAATCATGAGCGATATGCACACACTCGACCAGTTGCGCCACGTTATTCATAAAGGGATTATGATTTACAGGCGCCAATCCCAGTTCCCCGGCCACCGCTTGCGCCTCGGGCCGCAGCTGGGCGTAGTTATTATTTAGCCGGGCCAGGGCGCCCACGGCAAATGAATCCCTGGAGAGGCGGCACCACTTGGAGGTATTGTTGCCGTCAACGTATTCGTTGGTCATGGCCAGGTAATCGGCCTCGGCCTTCAGTACGCCATCAGTTGAGATAAGGTCGCTTCCGATAAAGGGATATCCGTCGCCGTTGGCCCTGAGCGAAACGAACTCGGTTTCACGGACAAAATCGGGGAGTTGGAATGTCTTGAACAGCTCTACCGTAGACGCCAGGTCTTCCAGCGCTTCTTCCAGCACCGGCGGCAGGTCTGGCAAGCCCGTGGGCATGGCCGCCACGCCACCGACCTGCAACGAAACAGGGTGGGTTTGACGGCCGCCGACAACATCGCAAATCTTATTGCCCAGACCCTTCAATCGCAGGGCGATAGCAACCACCTCAGGATGGCTTTCCATCAAGGGGATGGCGCTAGGCACATCAAGAAAGTCGGGGGCGGCCAGGAAGAACAGGTGCAGCGCGTGACTTTGCAGGGTTTCACCGTGCTTGGCCAGCAGGCGCAGTATGGCGGCGGCTTCGGGGATTTCTACACCAAAGGCCGCCTCGGTAGCCCGCAGGCTGGCCAATGTATGGCTAAATGAGCAGATGCCGCAGATGCGTGCTGTGAGCGGCGCAGCGGAAGAATAGTGCTTGCCCTTGAGCATCACCTCGAAGTAGCGGGGCGTTTCCACCACGTCCCAACGGGCCTCCAGCAGCTTACCATTCTTGACCTTAACGTGAATATTACCGTGACCTTCAACACGGGTCAGGTGATGAACGTCCACATCCAGATTGATCTTCATCGCACTCCCTCAAAACCGCCAAAGAAGTTGAGCCTCTCCTCGATTTCGTCATCGCCATAGCCATATTCGTTGGCGATCCTGAAAAATTCCTCATAGTTTGGGTCTTCCGACGGCCCCCGGCAGCCCCAGCAGCTCAGGCCGCCGACAGGGCAGGGCGCGCCGCACCCTCCCCTGGTGATCGGTCCCAGGCAGAGCTGACCAAGGTCGAATGAACAGGTAGCGTAGCGCTGTTTGCATTCGAAGCAAACCGGGTAGACAGGCTGGGTATAGGGGATATCCCAAACCAGGTGCTGTACGATGCGCTCCACTTCAGCTTTCGAGACGGGGCACCCGTGTATTTCCAGGTCAACCGGCACAATCTCCTTTACCGAACGCACCGGCAAAGTCTCTTTGGCGATCTTGCCGTATACCTCACGATTGGCCTGGTTCAGATCGTAGGCGTTCTTCATCCGGTTGACGCCGCCGAAACAGGCGCAGCTCCCCAATGCTACCAGGACCTTGGCCTTCTTGCGGATATCCATCAGGCGGGTGATTTCGTCACTGCGGGAAATGGCCCCTTCAATAAAGGCAATATCGTAATCATCACTGGCGGCGGAGGATATTTCCCGGAACGTCACGATTTCAACGGCGTTCAGAAAGCCCGCCAGGGTATCTTCCTTATTAGCCAGCTGAAGTTCGCAGCCCTCGCAGCTGGTGAAGTCGAAAACGGCTATTTTGGGTTTGATGGGATCAATGCCCAGGTACTTCATTTGACGCCTCAGATAGCTTCTTTGAGGTTCATTACTGTCCAGTAATCGAAAACGGGTCCATCAATGCAGGTGTAGGTCGAGCCGATATTGCAGCGGCAGCACTTGCCCATGCCGCAGTGCATGCGCCGCTCCAGGCTGACAAACATGCGATGCATTGGAATACCGTCATCGGTCAGCCTTTCACATACGAATTTGAACATGATCGGTGGACCGCAGATGATAGCGAAAGTATCATCGGGCAGGATGGTCACATCATCCAGCAAACTGGTTATCATGCCGACGGGGCCGGTCCAGGAGTCGGCGCCATGTTCCACTATCACTTGTAAGTTGATATCGGCAATACGATTCCATTCCTCGTACTGGTAGTTAAAGAGCATATTCTTTGGGCTTTTGGTGCCGTAGAGAATATCCACCTGATTGAAATTGGAGCGGTTCTCAATCACATTGAAAATGGGAGCGCGCAGGGGCGCCAAACCTAGGCCGCCGGCGATCAGCAGTACGTTGTGACCGTGCATTTTCTCCATGGGGAAGTGGGTACCGAAAGGCCCACGTATTCCTACCTTGGCCCCTCGCCGGGCCTTGTGAAGCATCGTTGTAACCGAGCCCATTTTCCTGATACACAGCTCGATAAATCCCTTGTTGGAAGACGAACTGGAAATGGAGATGGGAATCTCCCCAAAGCCGGGCAGCTCCAGCATGACAAACTGACCCGGCAGGTAGGAGAACTTGGAGCGGTAGTAATCATCCATGATGCGAACCTGGAACAGCTTTTCCATTTCCGTCAGGCTGATAATGTTGATGATCTCAGCTTTGAATGTCCGGTCAACATGCTTCAGCCGACTGCGCCGGTTGAAATCCAGCGGTGACTGCATGTCGCTTTCCTGTGTGACATCGTAGGGGTGGAGCAGGGTAGTCATCGGATGCCCTCCAACTGCAGGTCCTTAATGATTTCAGGGGGATTGATACCTGCCAGGCAGACCCTCCCGCACCGGTTGCACCCTACGCACAGCGGTTCCTCGTATGTCTCGGAAAACCCGCGGTGCTGATGGTAATAGCGGTATTTCAGGCGCGTTTCTTTTTTAGCCCTGAAATTGTGTCCCCCGGAAACAGACGCGAAATCGAGCAGGTTACATGAGTAGAGTTGTTTCTCCTTGTAGCTGCTGCTGCAATCCATGGATATACGCTCGCCCACACCGTAGCAGTAGCAGGTAGGGCAGACCATAGCGCAGCTGCCGCAACTCAGGCACTTGGCGCCCCATTTTTCCCAAACGGGAGATTCAAACTCGATATCCAGCAGGTTCGGCAGGTTATGCATGTAAGGTGTTTCAAAGACTGGGGCCAACGCCTGGCGGGCTTCCAGGTAAGCCTTGGTGTCGGCTTGAGTGATATTCTTGATCCGCACCCGGCTGAGCACGTTGAAGCCCCGGTCAGAGTTGATGGCAACAAAATAGCGGTCGCCAAGATCGGTGAGGAACAGGTCAAAGCCGTGGGTAACCACATCGGCTCCCACCGCCTGGCAGAATCCGCCTTCGCAGGGCTCGTGATCAATACCCACAATGAATGTATTTTTACGGCGTGACACATAGTAGGGGCTGGGAAAAGAATCGCGGGTCATTACCTTGTCAAGTTTCAAAAGGGCATTGATGTCGCAGGCATGCAGGCCCAGCAAGATCCGCGGTTGCAGGCGATAGCTGATGTTCTGCGTCCAGTCGTCATCGTCGAAAGTGCACGTCGAGAGATTTTCACAATATGGCAGAAAATAGGTCTTGGCTGAATACTGGGTGATCTCATAGTCCAGGTCGATCTCATCAAATGTTGACACTGGCAGGTACTGGTGGATCGCTTTGCCTTTTATGTCACTGCCGATTTGCTTTGGGGCGATGACCTCCTCATTTTCCATGAGCAGATCAACCAGTTTGCGAAACTCGCTCTTATTGATCGTCTTGTGAAGCATAACGTTTACCCTTTAATGGCAGCCAATCAGTTACACGAATATTAAAGCTTGTTGGGAAATCAGTTCAGGAGCTAGTATCAGCCATGACAAGTTCATGAGAAGTACCGTATCCATTCACAGTTAAAATTACCACCCCGCAGAATGAAATACAGTAAATAAGATCGTATTATCTTATTACTGCGATCAACAGGCGCATTTGTGATAGACATAACACTCAAGCAAGTTTAAGCCCCTCCTTGGTCAGCGGCAATCGCCGATAGCGGATGCCCGTAGCAGCGAACAGGGCATTGGTGAGGGCCGGCGCGGTTGGCGGAATTCCGGGCTCGCCAACGCCGGTTGGTGGTTCCATACTGGGTACTGAAAATGCATCCACCACCGGCATTTTATCCATGGTGATCAGTTTGTAGTCGTGGAAATTGCTTTGTTCCACACGGCCATCCTTGCTGCTGATCTCACCGAACAGGGCGGCTGTCAGTCCCACGGCAACGGCCCCTTCGAGCTGGGCGCGTACGCCATCCGGATTTATCACGAGACCACAATCGATGGCGGCCGTTACACGATTCAGTATCACGCGGCCCTTGTCGTCGAGTGATATATCCACTACCATGGCGGCATAGCTGTGGAACGAAGTGTGGGCGGCGATGCCAAGGAAGTGGCCTTTGGGGGTATCTCCCCAATTTGCTTTTTCAGCCGCCAGCTGTAGTACACCGGCCAGCCGGGGATTGTTATCGAGCAGCAGTTTAAAGCGGAAATGGTAAGGATCATCTCCGGCAGTATGGGCCAGCTCGTCCATGAACGATTCGTTCACAAATCCCGTGGCTGTATGGGCCACCGATCGCCAGGGCCCAACCGGTACCGGGATAGGCACCTCGTGATAGTCGACCAGCACGTTGGGTATATCGTAGGATTCAAGCCCCGCTCCGCCGGTTACCCAGACGTGCTCAGGGTATGCCAGACGGTGCGTCCAGGCAGTTGGCTGGTTACTCTTGTTCAACCCCACGGAAAGGCGATGGAAGGAAACCGGGCGGTAGAAGCCATGCTGGATATCCTCAGGTCGGGTGCGGAGCACCTTGACCGGGGCGCTGACATGCATGGCCAGTTCAACGGCGTCAGTGGCGTAGTCTTTCTGAAGCCGTCGTCCAAAGCCCCCGCCGATGGGTAGAATATGCACGACGATATTCTCCGGCGCAAAGCCTGTAATACCAATGGCAACCCGCTGGACATCTGCCGGAACCTGCGTCGGCACCCAGATTTCACAGTGCCCGTCCTTGACCTGAGCAGTACAGTTCATCGGTTCCATGGGGGCATGATCCAGATAGGGCAGTTCATATTCCGCGCTGATGGCTTTGTCCGCCTGCGAAAGCGCTGACGCAGCATCGCCTGCGCTGCGTTCCACCTGCCCCGGGTTTTGAGCCGCCTCCTTCAACTTCGTCATAATGCCGGCGCTTGAGAGGTTACCATTGGGTCCGCTATCAAACGTGGCTTTCAGGGCTTTTCTGCCAGCCAAAGCTGCCGTCATGTTATCGGCAACAACAGCAACACCAGCGGATATTTTTATTATCTGGCGAACTCCCGGGACCGCCCGGGCCGCCGTCTCATCATAGCCTGCCACAGTCCCACCGAAAGCGGGCGGGCGCGCTACAACGGCAGTCAGTATGCCCGGTAGTGTGAAATCGTAGCCGAAAACCATCCGTCCGCTCACCTTCAGGTCGGCGTCCTTGCTTTTCAGCAGGTCTGTGCCAATGAGTTTAAAGTCCTGGGGGTCTTTCAGTGTCACGTCGTCAGGAATCTCCTGACCGGCAGCCAGGTCCGCCAATTCACCGTAGGTAGCTTTCTGTTGGCCCTGTTTTTGATATACTACACCTTTGGCTGTATGGCAGGAGGATGCCTTGACACCCCATGATTGGGCCGCCGCTTGTAGCAGCATGGTGCGCGCCACCGCCCCTGCCCGGCGCAGTTTGTCAAAGGTAGTGCGAACGCTCATACTGCCGCCAGTGCTCTGTGGCCCGTAAGCCTCGTCCAGATCGCCCTGGCGCACCTTTACTTTGCTCCAGTCGGCGTCCATTTCCTC
>DAOWIJ010000004.1 GCA_030640955.1 Fidelibacterota bacterium | reverse complement strand
GGGTACCCAGCCCGGCCACCATTCTCAGCAGGCCGTCTTCCTTTTTGATGCGTGGATTCCAGGTGTATTCGTTTTGTGAGAGTCCAACTCCGGCAAAGCTGGGGAGAAAATAATGCCGGTAGTTGAAGCCCACGACTTTCTGAATAAGTATGCCGATCTTTTCATCATAATCAACCAGATTCCGCTCCTGGCGGTAAATGATAGGATCCGGGGCCAGGCCGCTGGCAAAGACTTCTCCAATGGCGGTCAGCAGAGCAGAGAGGCGCTGATCAAGGCTGCCCTGGTTACCCAGGAAAACACTCTGGTATTTTCCTGAAAAGGCCGCCTTGAAATTGTCTTCCAACAGGCTACTGGAGCGAGCCACCAGGGGGTGTTTGCCCACCTTCTTCAAGAGTGCCCGGCACTGCTTGACCACATAATCGGGGAACTGTCCGTTGCGGAACACCTCCTGTATGGCGGGAAACTCGTTGCGGATTTCCTCGGTGGACTTATATTTCTGGTTTTGGTAACGGGTCAGTCCGTTCAATGAGAGAAAATCTTCGAAGACATCACTGCGCAGGTAATACGATTCAGGAATCTTGATATAATCACCGTACTTATGGCCCAGCTCACTACGTACGATCTTGTGGCCCAGAAACATACCGGCTGCCTTGCCCCCGATTCTGCCGTGGCCGGCTGCCGAGCCAATGGTGTTGTCTATCAGGGGCTGCATATCACGCGCGGAAATATGGTGCTTGGCTATCCGGATGAACTCCAGCTGATCGCTGATAAACTGGCGCAACAGTGATACTCGAAGACCAATAACTTCCTCTTTTGGAAGAGGCTTTAGCGATGGTATCGCGCAGAACTCCCGGACCTTGTCTGCCAGTACGCCAAATGAAACATCGGTCAGATTGGCAATGTTTTCCAAGGCGTAAACATAATCACGCTTAACAACGGAAAAGATCAGCTCGTCTATTTTATCTGTTGAGAGATGTTCGCAGGCACTCTTAAGGGTTAATCGTCTGATTATCCTCCGCTCATTGGAAGACCAATGTTCCGGCCCTACGTTCGGATTCGCGGTATCCTGATCGTACTTGAAGGTCTTGGCCTCTTTTCTGGCCTGAGCATAAATGTCATCGATTAAAATGTGTTGTTTTTCATGCAGGGTGAGCAGCAGATGGAGATATATCTTCTCCTTCAAGTGAGGATAAGTGGCTATCTTGGCCCGAATGTCCTTGTACGGTGTTTGAGAATTATTCTTGCGGGTTTTTCTGGTTGTAACCACGGCGTTTAATCCCAAGACAGTTCATGGCCTAGTTTACTAAAACAAACAGCCGGAGTATAAAGCTTAACACCCTATACTCCGGCTGGCAAATAAACGTCGGAAATTAGACCCAGCCGCGCAAACGGCAGGCTTCGGCCACGCGCTGAATGGATATCATGTAGGCTGCCTGGCGCATATGGATATCTTTCCGGCTACTGAAGAGATCGTATACGTCATTGAAAGCCTGGGTCATGTGGGTGTCCAGCCGGCGATGTATATCTTCCAGCTCCCAGTAGAAGTTGTAGGTGTTCTGGACCTGTTCGAAGTAGGATACCGTTACACCACCGGCGTTGGCCAGAAAGTCGGGCAGGACAAACACGCCGTTCTTCCACATGATAACATCGGCTTCAGGGGTGGTTGGACCATTAGCCAGCTCACAAACCATTTTAGCTTTGATGCGGTCGGCATTGTCTACGGTTATCACCCCTTCCAGCGCGCTGGGGAACAACACCGCAACGTCCAGCTCCAACAGATCTTCATTACTGATTGATTTCGCGCCAGGGAAACCTCCAAGCGAGCCATTCTTAAGTTTATAATCCACTACTTCTCTGGCTGAGAAACCGTCAGGATTGTGAATGCCACCCTTTGAATCACCTGCTGCGACCAGCTTCAGGCCCAGCAGCTCTTCGCCCAACAAGGCACCGAATTGCCCGGCATTGCCAAAGCCGTTGACGGCCATTGTGCCGCCCTGCAAATTGATGCCGAGTTTTTTTGCCGCCTCGCGAACGGTGTAGATACCGCCCCGTGCCGTAGCGTCGCCCCGGCCCTGACTGCCGCCCAAGGCGATCGGTTTACCAGTGATAACACCTGGATGGCTCTCTTTCTCTATTTTTTCGTATTCGTCCATCATCCAGGCCATGATCTGTGGCGTGGTGTATACATCCGGCGCCGGCACATCTTTGGTGACGCCCAGGATGTGAGCGGCCTGACCGATATAAGCCCGGGCAAGGCGTTCTTTCTCCGCCTCAGACAATTCTTTGGGATTACAGGTAATACCGCCTTTGCCACCACCCAGGGGGATGTTTACTACGGCGGTTTTCCAGGTCATCCAGGCAGCCAGTGCGCGAACGGTATCCAATGTTTCTTCGGGGTGCCAGCGCAGGCCGCCTTTAGTAGGGCCCCGGGAAAAATTATACTGCACCCGGTAGGCGTGGAAGACTTTCACGCTGCCATCGTCCATTTTAACCGGTAAAGTGAATTTGAATTCTCTTTGGGGCCAGCGGAGAAAGTCCCGCATGGATTGATCAAGATTGAGCAATTCAGCCGCTTCATCGAATTGCTGCTGGGCGATTGTAAACGGATTAATCTGTGTCATTTTAGAAATCTTTCAGTAATGGTGAATGATTTATACTATTAGCTGCTTTCAGGTAGGTTGCTATGAAGAGCTATCTTCTTGCCAGTGTAGCAGTTTGCCGCTTGGTTCGACCCCTGAAGTTATTAAAAATGATATAACGGCTACAATACCAAACAATATACGGTGACAACCTGCCTGTGCCGCAGATCAGTAGTGGAAATGATCCGATTCCGGTCGCCGCAACCACTGGTCCAGCGTCTGGGCCGCTTGGTCCTTGGGAGAAAGCAGGGGATCTTTAACCGGCCATTCAATTCCAATCGCAGGATCGCTCCAGAGGATACCCGATTCGCATTCCGCATTGTAGGCACCGGTACATTTATATTGAACGTCGGTATTGTCGGCAAGGGCACAGAAACCGCGGGCGAATCCGGCCGGCGCCAGTAACTGGATTTTGTTGTCCACATTGGCCTTGATGCCGAACCATTGGCCGAGCGCTGGCGATCCCTTGCGAATATCGACGGCCACCAAAAAGGCGGCGCCCTGGGTGACGCGCATCATCTTGGCCATGGGGGGGTCCCATTGGAAATGGAGACCGCGGATCACGTTTTTAGCTGAGTGGGAATGGTTATCTTGCACAAAATCAAATTCCGGACCGAATTTATCCCGGAAGACATCCTGGCGATGCACTTCCATGAAAAAGCCGCGGTCATCCTCGATAACCTTAGGGTGGACAACGTAAACACCCTCAAGGGGAGTTGATTCGAAAGTCAATGGTTCTATTACCATCAGATTCTAGCCTTGCTGATTGTGGGAAGAGCTTTCCCGATAAGCCCCGGGCCATAGATCCGGGAACCTTTTTTTTCGTCGTAGATAATAGGCGGCCACAACGCTGCCCGGATAGATCAGCGGCGTGATCTGCCGGTCATCCACCTGCCTGTTACGCTGAATCGTGCGCCGTTTACCCAGAATCAACCGGGGATGCACCATTAGCCAGCCATAGGCCCCCAAGACCGCCGCGGCCCTTTTTAGATCAAGGGTAACCAGAGACTTAAGCACCAGGACCAAATCCCAAAAGAAGCGGACCGGTAAAACCTTGAACAGGTTGCCGGCAGCGTAGTTCTTCAGCATCATAAAGATATTGTTGCGGTGGTTATAATACATCTTGGCCAAATCTTCACTTCCCAATGTACCGCCACCGTAGTGATATACAACAGAATCGGGACAGAATCGCAGGCGTTTCCCTTGAAGATGCATCCTCCAGCAGAGATCGATTTCCTCCATGTG